>JANYFF010000427.1 GCA_025362825.1 Polaromonas sp.
CTACCCGATGTACACCTTTGCGCACCCGATTGAAGATGCGCTGGAGCAGATTACCCACAGCATCTGCACGCTGGAGTTTGAAGACCAGCGGCCGTTTTACGACTGGCTGCTCGACCGCCTGGCCGAAGGCCGTTTGATCGCCACGCCACATCCGCACCAGTACGAATTTGCCCGCCTCAACCTGACCTATGTGCTGACCAGCAAGCGCAAGCTCGCGCAACTGGTCAATGAAAAGCGCGTCAGCGGCTGGGACGACCCCCGCATGCCCACCATCGTCGGCCTGCGCCGCCGCGGCTACACGCCAGAGGCCATCCAGCTGTTTGCAGAACGCATAGGCGTGACCAAAAGCGACAGCTGGATCGACTACAGCACGCTTGAAGGCGCACTGCGCGACACCCTCGACCCCATAGCCCCCCGCGCCATGGCCGTGCTTGACCCCGTCAAGCTGGTGTTGACGAACTGGGATGATGAAATGGAAAACAGCGGTCGAGCCGCTGTGGATGGGCGCTATTTGGATGACTGTAGCGCCCCGGTACACCCGCACCATGAAGAAATGGGCAAGCGCCACTTCAAGATCGGCAAGGAAGTCTGGATTGAACGCACCGACTACGAAGAGCTGCCACCAAAAGGCTTCTTCCGACTTTTCCCGCCCCACACCAACGCCAGTAACCAGCCCATCGCCGGCAGCAAGGTGCGCCTGAAGTACGGCCACGTCATTGAATGCACAGGCGCGGTCAAAGACGCCGCAGGCAACATCACCGAAGTACTGGCAAAACTGATCCCTGATACCAAGAGCGGCACCCCTGGCTCAGACGCCATCAAGGTCAAGGGCGTGATCACCTGGGTGGGTGTGAACGATGCGGTTGCGGCTGAAGTGCGGCTGTATGAACGCCTCTTTACCCAGGCTCACCCCGAAGAAAATACCGATAACTTTTTGGACAACCTGAATCCGGACAGTTTGAAAGTGGTGAAGGCTTATGTCGAGCCGTCACTGGCTGACGTGGCAGCGGGTACGCGGTTTCAGTTTGAGCGGCATGGGTATTTTGTGACGGATGCGAGAGATCATTCTGTGAGCAAGGTCGTCTTCAACCGCGTGGCGGGTATGAAAGATAACTGGGGCAAATAAGGCCTGCGCGCATTGCGAGGAAAAACCATGCAAACCACCGACTACTTTACAAATGATGTCATGCTCAAGCGCCCCTACATCAAGGTTGAGTGGATTTTGCTGGCCCTGTCGAACCCCGTCAAGCGCGAAGTTCAACCCGGTGATGGACGAATTCGTCATTGGGTATGGATAGAAGAGCTTGCCCGTTACCTGCGTGTCGTCACACTTGAAGACGGCATAACCGTGCACAATGCATTTCCAGACCGGAGATTCTCACCATGAAAATTTCTTACGATAAAGCCACTGACTCGCTTTATATCCACCTAGCAGACCGTCCTTCCGTAGACTCCAACGAAGTCAATGACGGCGTCGTGCTCGACTTTGACGCCAATGGCGCGCTGGTTGGCATAGACCTGCAACACGCCAGCGAGCGGGCAGATATTAATAATCTGTCTGTTTCCAAACTGCCTCTTGGTCAATTGTTAGCTGCTTGATTTTTTGTTGCTCCGAATTACATAGGTACAGCGCACATAACCTATGTGGAGGACACAGAAAAATGGCTCAATCTAAAACAACTCGCCCAGTAAAAAACGAAGTGGTAACGATCCCGGTTACCGCGCAAGACAAAGTTGCCAAGGCCCTGTCGCATGCTTCACATCAGGCCAAAAAACAGCTCACTGCTCACGGCTTGAAGCTGCCAACGCAAAACCGCGTGCATACATTGGTCAGTCCGGCAACGTTGGGAATCGGCTAATACAGCACAACCAAGGTAAAGACTTCTGGAACCGTGCGCTGGTCGTAATCTCGCTCACCAACAGCATGACGCAAACGCACGCGCTGTTTCTGGAATGGTTTGCCATCTGCGAAGCCACCAAGGCCGAGCGCTACAGCCTTGAAAACGGCAACGCCGGCTCACAACCTTACACCCCTGCGCCGCTACAAGCCGATTGCCACGAGATTCACGAGACTGCCGCGATCTTGCTGGCCACGCTGGGTCAGCCCATCTTTGAACCGCTGACCGGTGCATTGGTTCGAGCGGGCGGAAAAGCCAAAACACCTGAACTGTTTTACTGCAAGGGACCAGAGGCCAACGGCGTGGGCGAATACACTTCCGAAGGTTTTGTCGTACACAAGGGCTCCACGGCGCGCATAGGGATCGTAGCGTCCATCAAAGAAACATCGCAAGAACGCTTTCGCCAGCAGTTAGTGACTGAAGGCGTGCTGGCGCTGGACGGTGACCACTATGTTTTTACCCGCGACTACCTGTTCTCCAGCCCCAGTATGGCGGCTATCGCGGTTCTCGGTCGCTCCACCAACGGCTGGATCGAATGGAAAACCGATCAAGGCCAAACACTGGACGGTGCCAAGCGGCAGTCCGTGACCGTGGCAGGATAATTGCAGCAATTACCCAAGGTGCAGGACACGGATGCAAGTGGTGCCGACCGCATTACGGAACGAGCAAAGCTAGAGATATCCGTCCCGGTGGCCTTGGCGCTGACCTCTACCCTGATCAGCTTTTCTTCTCCACCGGATTAGCCAACAACCAATTAGCCGGATAAGCCCGCATAAATTCCTTGGCCTTCTCCGGCCGCGCGCTTAGCCAGGCGTCATAGGCGCCTTCATTCAATATCGCCACCATGCGTTTTTCGTTGCCGGGCTGCTGGTAGCGGCTCATCAGGGCGTGGCTGTTGGCGTTGACTGTCAGCAGGGTGTAGCTGGTGATGACTTCGCCGTCTGCGCCTGTCCAGCTTTCCCACAGCCCTGCGACGCCCATGGGCTTGCCGTCTACCCTTGCGATGCGGGTGGGCACGGCCTTGCGGCTGCGCCAGTCTTCGTCTGTGAAGGCCATCATCGGCACGATGCAGCGTTGACCGGCCAGCCAGGCGTCACGAAAGTTGCTGGATGTGGTGACGGTTTCAGACCGCGCATTGACCAGCTTGGTTGAACGCAGCTTTGCGTCCGATGCCGACTTGACCCAGCGCGGCACCAGGCCAAACTGGCCTGCAGCCAGCTCAATGCGGAGTGGCTCGCGCTCAGGTTTTTCAGCATTGGCGTCTTCTGCAACTTCTGCATCAGCGACGGCACCTTCAACCGCAACCGTGCGAATAAAAACACCCGGTTGCCTTGGCCAGATGGCGCGGCCTACGGGTGAAGCAGGCGCTGCTACGCGAAAAACATCGGGGTAAATCAGGGCGCTCTGCACGCTCTCGTATTGGGTACTCATGCGGTGATGCTAGCGCATGCCTTCATGCCATTGGTATTTGCTGGTGGTTGCGGGGTCATGGGTTTCTGGATCGAGTCTGCAATGACAGAACCATTTTCTAAGCCTCTTCTACAAACTGCTTCAACCTGCCCAGCGCTGATTCCCACTGCTGCCCAATCAGTTCCAGCGACTGGCGCGCTGCTTCGAGCTGGCCAGGCTCAAATTGCCAGAGTCGCTCGCGCCCTACCTTCACATGCTGCACCAGCCCTGCATCGGCCAGCACCTGCAGGTGTTTGGTCACGGCCTGGCGGGTGAAGTCTGTGTTGGCTGTGAGCTGCGCTATTGAAAACGCGCCGCCGGCGCACAGCACGGCAATCATCTGCAGCCGCGTCTTGTCGCCCAGTGCGAAGAAGACGGTTGCCATGTCTGCCGCCGGCTTCTTTGGCGTTTTGGCGACCTTTGCGGCCTTGTCAGTTCGCATTGACATAGTCATTCATGCGGTTGAGCTGGAACTCCCAGCCCCGGCTGTTGCCGCGGATGGCGTCCATGCGGCGGGCGGGTGGAAGCTTGTCGAAGCCGGTTTCAACTACCGTGAGCAGCGTGCCGCCTTCAACGTCCTTCAGCGTAAAGGTCACCAGCGTGCGTTCTTCTTTTGAATAGTCGAGGTCGCCGGTGCGCGGGTGCCAGCGGTAGGACATCAGACTCTCGGGCTCGATACGCTCCAGCATGGCGTCGAACACCACGTGTTCGTAGCCCTTGATGGTCATGGGTACCTGCACGCGCTGGCCGGCTGCAAATTGTTTGCCCTTGAGGGCAGCGCCAAACCAGGTGCCGAATTTCTCGGCATCAGCCAGCGAGCGCCATACCTTGGCACGGGGTGCGTTGATGTGGATGCTGCGTTCAATGCGATCGGTTTCGCTTGACGTGTCGGTTGAGGTCTGGGTAGCGGTGCTCATGGGTTGACTCCTTGGTGGTTGAATTTAAATGCAATTGAAAGGTTGCATTTATTGTGCATCGCCAGAATTATTTCTGCAACCATTTTGTTGCGTATATCCAAATCGCGATTTTGAGCACGATGTTTGAATGCTTTTGGCTCACCGGACTGCACTGGTTACAGCATGCAAAACCGATATTCGCTGACAGACAAGGCGCTGCGCAGCGAGCCAAATGAATTTGGAAACCCATAGAAACAGCCACTCAGGCCATCCTTCAACCGCTCAAGGAGACCCGCATGTCCCAATTCGCAATGGTTACCGGAGACGTCAGCTACACCCCTGGCGATGGCGTGCCCATCACCATCCCCAAGGTCAGGCTCGAAGTCGTGCTGGCCTTTGACAGCGCCACATTGAGCTGGGAAGACGCACCCGGCATCGCTGCCGTGACCGCCATACCGCGCACCCAGTTTGACGACTATGTGCGCAGCGGCAAGATCACACTGACGCCACAATAGCGGGTCGGGCAAAAGGCATATCGCCTTGCCCCTACCCCTTTTATCGAAGCGATGCAGACACTGTGTTGAAACCTGACCTTGCACCTGCCTGCACCCCGCTGACACGCCGTACCGCCCTGCTGGGCACTGCCGGCCTGCTGGCGCTGCCTTCTAGCCACGCAGCAAAACGTGCTGCCACCTTGAACACACCTGGTGCGTGGCCCGAGGCCGCACAGGTGCCCGGCGGCGTGGCGCGCCTGTCGCTGGGGCCGGCAGCTATGCGGCCTGCAGCTTTTGCGGATGGCGTGCGCCTGCTGGTGCGTGGCGATCAGGCGGAGTGGACGGCTCTGGTCGGCATTCCGCTGGCGGCTGTGCCGGGCCAGGCGTATATTGACGTGCAACCCGCACCTGAAAGCGGCACAACACGGCAGCTGGACTACACCATCACCGCCAAGCGTTACCGCGAGCAGCGCCTGAAGGTTGCCCCTGGCACGGTAGACCTGTCAGCCGCCGACCAGGCCAGGTACGAGCGCGAGCGTGACAACCAGGCCGTCGTCATGGCCACCTTCAGCGAGCCGCTGCCGGCCCCAGCGCTGCACATGCAGGTGCCGGTGCCGGGCCGCCGGTCGAGCTCTTTCGGGCTGCGCCGGGTGTTTAACGGCCAGTCGCGCAACCCGCACAGCGGCATGGACATCGCAGCCGCCACCGGCACGCCGATTGCCGCGCCGCTAGCGGGCAGGGTGCTGGACACCGGCAACTACTTTTTTAACGGCAACACGGTATGGATGGACCACGGCGGCGGGCTGCTGACGCTGTATTGCCACCTCAGCGCGATCGACGTCAAACCCGGCGACTTGCTGAAAGCCGGCGAGCGCCTGGGCCTGGTCGGCGCCACGGGCCGCGTCACCGGCCCGCACCTGCACTGGGGCGTGATGCTGAACCGGGCGATGGTAGACCCTGCACTGTTTGTGTCGGCCTGACGTGACGCCGCTTGATAACGGCCAGCCGCGCCTGATTCTTTTCAACAAACCCTGGGGCGTGCTGAGCCAGTTCACGCCCGAAGGCCGCTGGCGCGGGCTGAAGGACTTTATTGACGTGCCGGGCGTCTATGTGGCCGGCCGGCTGGACGCGGACAGCGAAGGCCTGTTGCTGCTGACCGGCGACGGCAAGCTGCAGGCGCGCATCGCCGACCCGCGCTTCAAGCTTGAAAAAACCTACTGGGTGCAGGTCGAGGGCGAACCCGGTGAAGCGGCGTTGCAGGCGCTGCGCCAGGGCGTGCAGCTCAATGACGGCCCGACCCTGCCGGCCCGCGCCCGCCTGATGGCGCCGCCGGACGCGCTGTGGGCGCGCGAACCGCCGGTGCGGGTGCGCCAAGCCATACCGACAAGCTGGCTGGAACTGGCGATTCGCGAGGGGCGGAATCGGCAGGTGCGGCGCATGACGGCGGCGGTGGGCTTTCCGACGCTGCGGCTGGTTCGCGCGGCGATTGGCCCCTACACGCTGGATGGGCTTACGACAGGCTGCTGGGACTGGCGGACTGTGGATCAGGCCTGAATTGGCTCTTTCTGGCCAAAAACGGGCTCCAGGCAGGCCAAAGAAGCCTGAAAGCCAGAAAAAGGTATCAAAAAGGCCCGCTGCCCCGGTATTCCGGGCGTGTATAGCTATCAATACCATAGCATTTTGGTTTGAAAAGTTGGCCTAGAGACGAAGTTCTAGCCGGTTAGGTCGCGCTCACTAGGGAAAACCCGCACCATTGCGCCATCGCTTCTCACTTTTAACCACCGCACACGCAAAGGAAACACCATGACCGCCAAAAATCTTTCGACCGTCGCCGCCGACATCATCGAGTCTTACGGCAACACCGCCAAAAACGTGATCGACGCCTACCGCGCCGGTGGCGAGCGCGCTGTCAGCCTGCTGGAGCAGCGCTGGAACGCCGCCCTGAAGCAATCGCGCTCGCAGCTGACCGCTGAAGTCGCCAAAAACGCATCGGCCGCGCAACTGGCCTTCAGCGTGTACTACACCAAGGGCTTGACCACGACGACCAAGGGCGCCGAGCAGGTCGTCAACCAGCTCGTCAAGCTGGCCGGCCTGGGCGTTGAGCGCGTCGCCGCCAACGCCAACCTGTTTGAAGAAAAAACCGGCATGACCACCCTGAACACACTGGCCGAAGTGACCAAGCCCGGCGTGACCGCGCTGAGCAACCTGGCCAGCACGATCGAACAAAAGTCGGCCCAGCTAGCCAGCAAGATCGCCGGCGACGACGTGGTCAACGCCAGTGTCAAGCGCACGTCGGCTTTCAGCCAGCGCCGTAAAGCAGCCTGAGCCAGCCTATAGCGGCAAGCGGCTAAACCGCTTCACTATCAATTAAATAGCGGCTTGCGCCCGGAATCTCTGGGCTGCAGGCCTTTTTTATTGTTTTCAGGCTGCGTTCATGCGACGGTGAGGCGCCACAGCGACGTGACTTCACGCGAGCGCGCGTCGTGCAGCACGTCGCCAGCGTCCAGCGCCTTGGCATGTACCGGCGTGGCATCAAGCCGCCCGGCTACCTTCAGACCGCCGGCTGCAATCGCCGCCAGCAGCTCGGCACGCGTGCGCAGGCCCAGGTGCTCGGCAAAGTCAGACAGGATCAGCCAACCCTCGCCGCCGGGCGCCAGGTGCGCGGCCAGCCCTTTGATAAAGCCCAGCAGCATGCGGCTGCCTTCGTCGTACACGGCGGCTTCGAGCGGTGAGCCGGGGCGCGCCGGCAGCCAGGGCGGGTTGCAGACGATGACCGACGCCAGCCCCTCGGGGTATAAATCGGCCTGCATCACCTTGACGGGGTTTGGCAGGCGCAGACGGTCCAGGTTCTCCCGTGCACAGGCCAGCGCGCGCGGGTCTTGGTCGGTGGCAACGACCTGATCCACATCACGCAGGGCCAATACGGCAGCCAGCACGCCGGTGCCGGTGCCGATGTCAAAAACCACAAATTTAGACGGCCGTTTGGACGGTAGCGGCGCTTTGGCGACCAGGTCCACATACTCGCCGCGCACCGGCGAAAACACGCCGTAGTGCGGATGGATGCGGTTATTGGGTACCTTGCCCAAAGCCGGAATCTCGACACCCTTTTTGCGCCACTCGTGCGCGCTGATGATGCCCATCAACTCGCGCAGCGAAGCGACGCTGGGCACAGAGGACTCTGTAGCCAAACCCCATACCTCGATGCAAGCTTGCTTTGCATCCGGCGCGCGGCGCAAATCGATGCTGTAGTCAGCGGCAAATTCGATCAGCACCATGCCCAGCACCCGCGCCCGCTGCGCCTGGGCCTGGCGGTGCAGGTGAAAGGCCTGGCCGGCCGGCACACCGACGGCTTCGGCATGGG
>JANYFF010000494.1 GCA_025362825.1 Polaromonas sp.
GCCGTGTCAGCACCGTATTTTTCAATCAGGTCTTGAGGGTCAACGCCATTGTTTTTACTCTTGCTCATGGTGCCCACGCCTTCGTAGTTCACTATCAGGCCGTCAGTTTTGCGTTTGGCCGTCAGCACCTTGCCAGAGCCGTCATGAATGTCTTCGACCTCGTTCGGCCAAAAATACTCGACGCCGCCCTTGTCACCCTTGCGCGAGTAGATATGGTTGAGCACCATGCCCTGGGTGAGCAGTTTGGTGAAGGGCTCATCGACCTTGATGAGGTCCAGGTCACGCATGACCTTGGTCCAAAAGCGGGCGTACAGCAAATGCAAAATAGCGTGCTCGATACCGCCAATGTACTGATCCATCGGCATCCAGTAGTTGGCGCCTTCGGCCACCATGGCCTGGTCGTTTTTTGGATCGCAATAGCGCATGTAATACCACGAGCTGTCGACAAAAGTATCCATCGTGTCGGTCTCGCGCCGGCCGGGCTGGCCGCAAACCGGGCAAACGACACCGGCATGAAAACCTTCATGCTTATGCAGCGGATTGCCCGAGCCGTCAGGCACGCAGTCCAGAGGCAGCACGACCGGCAAATCCTTCTCAGGCACCGGCACCGCGCCATGCTCGGGGCAATGGATCATCGGGATCGGCGTGCCCCAGTAACGCTGGCGGCTAACACCCCAGTCGCGCAGGCGCCCGGTGGTTTTTTTCTCGCCGAGGCCTTTGGCAATCAGGTCGGCGGCTACGGCATCAACACAGACCCTGAAGCTCAAGCCGTCGTACTTGCCGGAGTTGACGACGACGCCTTGCTGTTTATCGCCGTACCAGTCAGCCCACACGCTGGTGCTGAAGGTTTGACCTTTTACGTCAGTCACCTGCTTGATCGCCAACCCGTATTTGTTCGCAAATTCAAAATCGCGTTCGTCATGCGCCGGAACACCCATCACTGCGCCGTCGCCGTAGCTCATCAGCACGTAGTTGCCAATCCAGACTTCGACTTTTTCGCCGGTCAACGGGTGCGTGACAAAAAGGCCGGTCGGCTGGCCCTTTTTTTCCTGCGTCGCCATTTCGGCTTCGGTCGTGCCGCCGGACTTGCATTCTTCAATAAATGCGGCGAGTTTTGGATTCATCAGCGCCGCATACAGCGCCAGCGGATGCTCGGGCGCCACAGCGCAAAACGTTACGCCCATGATGGTGTCGACACGCGTGGTGAAGACATACATGCGGCCACCGCCAATCAGCGCACCCGACGCATCGCTGATGTCGTGGGTGAACGCAAAGCGTACGCCTTCGCTCTTGCCAATCCAGTTTTCCTGCATCAGCTTGACGCGTTCTGGCCAGCCGGGCAGGCCGCCCTTCACGCTGCCGAGCAGCTCTTCGGCATAGTCTGTGATCTTCAGGTAATAGCCCGGGATTTCGCGCTTTTCGACCACCGCGCCGGTGCGCCATCCCTTGCCGTCAATAACCTGCTCATTGGCCAGCACCGTCTGGTCGACCGGGTCCCAGTTCACAACCTGGGTCTTGCGGTAGGCAATGCCTTTTTCAAGCATCTTCAAAAACAGCCACTGGTTCCACTTGTAGTAGCTTGCATCGCAGGTGGCGATTTCGCGGCTCCAGTCGATGGCAAGGCCGAGGGCCTGCATCTGCTTTTTCATGTAGGCAATGTTGTCGTAGGTCCACTTGGCGGGCGGCACGCCGTTTTTCATCGCGGCGTTTTCAGCCGGCAGGCCAAACGCGTCCCAGCCCATGGGCATGAGTACGTTGTAGCCCTTCATGCGCAGGTAGCGCGCAAGCATGTCGTTGATGGTGTAGTTGCGCACGTGGCCCATGTGCAGCTTGCCGCTGGGGTAAGGCAGCATCGAGCAGGCGTAGTACTTGCCCAGGGGTTTTTTCGGGTCCGCATGATCTTCGACGCGGTACGCGTTGCCGGCCGTCCAGTGGGTTTGCGCTTGGCGCTCAACGTCGAGGTGGTTGTATTTTTCTTGCATGAGAAAGGGAAAGCAGAAGGCCAAAACAGGCAGCAGC
The DNA here is from genome assembly GCA_025362825.1 of Polaromonas sp. Taxonomy (GTDB): domain Bacteria; phylum Pseudomonadota; class Gammaproteobacteria; order Burkholderiales; family Burkholderiaceae_C; genus Polaromonas. The sequence continues at coordinate 2,020 of JANYFF010000494.1, forward strand.
CATCGCTGCGGAAAAGGAGATTTTAGGCGCTGTACCGGGCACCGGCCAGCCGGCTCGGCAAGCGCTTGCGGCTAGCGCTTAAGCGCTGGCGCAGCTTTTGGCGAAGTGTCGGGCGCCTCGGCGACGAATCCGATGCGGTTCAGCCCAGCCTTTTGCGCCACGCCCATGACCTCTACCACGCGGCCGTAGGGCACGGTTTCATCAGCGCGCAACTGGACTTCGGTGTCGGGGTTTTGCGTGGCGGTCTGCAGCAGGCTGCTGGCGAGCTGCGCAATGGCAACGGGCTGGTCATTGAGGAAGACCTGGCCGGACTTGTCGACCACCAGCGTGACAAATTTGGGGGCCTCGGCGGGTTTGGCAGCATCGGTTTTGGGCAGGTCGAGCTTGATGGACGACGCCAGCAAGGGCGCGGTCAACATGAAGATCACCAGCAAGACCAGCATCACATCGACCATGGGCGTGACATTGATCTCGCTCATGGGCTGGGCGCCCGGGGTGCGCTCCAGCCGTCCAAAGGTCATTTTGGCTGCCCCGCAAACAGCTCCCGCAGATCTCGCGCGAAGCCTTCAAGATCAGCCTCGATGCGGTTGATATACCGGCCAAAAATGTTGTAGGCCAGCACAGCCGGAATCGCCACCGCGAGGCCGGCGGCTGTCATGATGAGCGCCTCGCCAACCGGCCCGGACACCTTGTCGATGGTGATCTGACCAGCTGACGCAATACCGATCAGGGCGTGGTAGATCCCCCAGACCGTGCCGAGCAGGCCCACGAAGGGCGCAATGGAACCGACAGTCGCCAGCAGCACCTGGCCAAATTGCAGCTTGTTGAGCACGGCATGCAAGGCATCGCGCAGCACGCGGGTAAGCTGGCTTGAGCGGTCGCCGGCTGAGGCCAGCGTCCCGGTTGCTCCTGTTTTTGTAGCAACAAGCAGAGGTAATACAAGGGCCTCGCGGTCAAATGCCCTTATTTTCTCGAAAGCTTCATCCGTCGTACGAGATTGCCAGAAGCCGGCGATGCTGCGTGCCACGTCGCCCATAGCGCGGCGCAGCAGCCAAGCTTTCCACAAAATAACCACCCAGCTGGCAACCGACATGGCCAGCAGCAGCACGGCCACCAGCTGGCTGACCAAGCCGCCCTGCGTCATGAGGCTGAGAAGGCTCATGCAGCGGTCACTTCAGGTTAAGCACATCAAACATGTCAAACAGGCCCGACGGCTTTGTGGCCAGAAAACGTGCGGCGCGCAGGCTGCCCTGGGCATAGGTGGCGCGACTCGATGACTTGTGGCTGATTTCGATGCGCTCGCCAATACCGGCGAACAGCACGGTGTGGTCGCCCACGATGTCGCCGCCGCGTATGGTCGCAAAGCCGATGCTGGAAGGATCGCGCTCGCCTGTGATGCCTTCACGCGAGTAAACGGCGCAGTCCTTCAGGTCGCGGCCCAACGCATCGGCAATGACCTCGCCCATCTTGAGCGCGGTACCTGAAGGCGCATCAATCTTGTGGCGATGGTGGGCTTCAACGATTTCAATGTCGTAGCCGGTGGCCATGGCCTTGGCGGCCATTTCCAGCAGCTTGAGGGTGACGTTGACACCAACGCTCATGTTGGGCGCCATGACGATGGCGATGTCTTTGGCTGCCGCAGCGATTTCTGCTTTTTGGGCGTCGGAAAATCCGGTCGTGCCTATGACCATCTTCACGCCCAGTTCGCGGCACACCGCAAGATGAGCCAGGGTGCCTTCAGGCCGGGTGAAGTCGATCAGCACGCCGACGTTTTGCAGGCTCTTGCGAATGTCGGAATGAATCAGTACGCCACTGGCCTGACCTGAAAAAGCCGCTGCATCCAGGCCGATGGCCGGGCTGGCAGCGATATCCAGCGCTCCGCTGAGCGTGCAGTCGCTACTTTGGCGTATGGCCTCGATCAGCATCTGACCCATGCGTCCGCTGGCGCCGGCAACGGCCAGCCTGCACGGGCTGGCGGCGACCTGACTCGTCCCGCCTGCGCTCACGGCTTGGCGCTCTCGAGTGGCGGATAAATCGTGATCTGCGGGCTTGGTGGCACGCCGGTATCGGCGCTGATACCGGTGCCCGCCGGCCTGCCAGAGCCGCCTTTTTCAGCGCTTTTTAGCTGGTCCTCGGTAGCCTGAAGCACCGGCACCTTGCCGAGCTTGCGCTTGTTGCCCAGCTTGGAAATGAAGTCAGCCTCGCTGGGCATGGCATCGCCTTCAAAGCGCTCCAGCGCATCGCCTTTGAAGTACACGGTGTATTTGTAGCTCTGTGATTCCACGCCCTGACGCTTCAGGCTGAAAACGTAGTCCCAGCGGTCGGCATGAAAAAGGCTGCTGACAAGCGGCGTCCCGAGGACTTCCTTGACCTGGGCGCGGGTCATGCCGGGCTGCAGCACAGCGACCTGCTCACTTGAAATGAAGTTGCCCTGAATCACGTCAATCTTGTAGGGCGTGATCCAGTTGACCGGATTGACGGAGGTTGAACTCAGGCCGCTGCAGGCCGTCAGCACCGTGCACGCCATGACTGCAAGCGCCGACAATGTGAGCCTTGCGCGGGCACGCGTTGGCTGGATGCTGTATCGATGGTTTGCAGACATAGGTAGGGTGTAGCGATATGATTAGGCATTGTAGCGCCGGGTACCCCCGCCACACCGTAAAGCCACGGGTACCAAGCTGGCGCAAGACCCGCCATTGCCGCACTTTTTCCGGAACCATCCATGAGCAATATCACCGAGCTGAAAAACACCGGCCTGAAGGCAACTTTGCCGCGTCTGAAGATCCTTGAGATATTTCAGGCTGGCAAACAACGCCACATGACGGCCGAAGATGTCTTTCGCGTATTGCTTGAAGACCGCTCTGATGTCGGACTGGCCACGGTTTACCGCGTTTTGACGCAGTTTGAACAAGCGGGTCTGCTCAACCGCAGCAATTTCGAGTCCGGCAAAGCCGTGTATGAACTCAATGAAGGCCAGCACCACGACCATCTGGTGTGCCTCGATTGCGGCAAGGTAGAAGAGTTTTATGACGCGGAAATTGAAAAGCGCCAGCAGGCTGTGGCCAAGGGCAAGGGCTTTGCCATTGCCGACCATTCGCTGTCGATTTACGCCAACTGCACCAAGGAAAAGTGCCCGAACCGCTCAGCCGCGCCGGTACGGCATCACCACGCCTGAAATATAGCCAAAAAGGCTCATAACCCCGGTAAAATATGCGTGAGCAGCTATTTATTTAATAGCAATCAAACCGGAATCCAGAAACAGGCTCAGTCGCCCTGTTCCATCGCCCGGCGATGCCGCTCGACGAATTCCTGGTAGGTATTGATGCCGCGCAGTTGCAGGATCGCATTGCGCACGGCGGCTTCGACCAGCACCGCTATGTTGCGGCCGGCTTCCACCTGGATGATGACCTTGCGCACCGGTATGCCCAAGCAATCCTGGGTCAGCGGCTCGTAGGGAATCCGCTCGTACTCGCGCTCAAGCGTTTCGCGGCGGACCAGGTGAACAAACATTTTTAAACGCATCTTGCGTCTTACGGCTGTCTCGCCAAAGATGGCCTTGATGTCCAACAGGCCGATGCCGCGCACTTCCAGCAGGTTTTGCAGCAGGTCGGGGCAACGACCTTCAATGGTGGTCTGGTTGATACGGTACAAATCCACCGCATCGTCGGCCACCAGGCCATGGCCGCGTGAAATCAGCTCCAGCCCCAGCTCGCTCTTGCCGAGGCCGGATTCGCCGGTGATCATCACGCCCATGCCCAGGATGTCCATGAACACGCCGTGCATCGACGTCCGGTCGGCGAAGTGCTTGGAAAGATACGCGCGCAGCACGTCGATCACAAAAGCCGCCGACTCCGGCGTGGCAAACATGGGCAGCTGGGCGCGCTCGCACAGCGACAGCAGGGTATCGGGCGCGCTTTTGCCGTCGGCGACGATCAGCACGGGTGGCTCCAGCTTGATGATGCGGGAAACGCGGCGCATGCAGTCTTCTGCGCTGGCGCTGGTGAGGTATGCGACCTCGCGCTCACCCAGTATCTGCACACGGTAGGGATGGATGTAATTGAGGTAACCGACCAGGTCTGCGCCAGAGCGTGCGGCCCGCACGGCGACTTCGTCAAAGCGCCGCTCGGAAGCCCCGAGGCCGGCCACCCACTCCCATTTCAGGGCTGCGCGGTGGTCTTCAAACAGCACGTCGGCGCTGATGGCGGTGGGCTTCATCCGTTCAGGACAGTCAGGAACAGGCGCACGGTGCGGGCGTCTTCAGGGGTTGACCTGGTGCGCAGAGTGCCACGACGAAATCAGCTTGTGCAGCACCACGGCATCGGTGGTGGTCTTGAGCTGCTCGCGCAGCACGCTGTCACTCAGCAGTTCGGCAATTTCGGACAGGATTTCAAGGTGCTTCTGGGTCGCGGCCTCGGGCACCAGCAGAAAAATCAGCAGCGCAACGGCCTGCTCATCCGGCGCATCAAAGCCGATGGGCACATTGAGCTGGAAAACGGCGGCCATCGGCGCCTTCAGGCCCTTGATGCGGCCATGCGGAATCGCCACGCCATGGCCCAGACCGGTCGAACCCAGGCGCTCGCGGGCAAACAGACTGTCGGTAATCAGCGCCCGGTTCAGCCCGTGCTGGTTTTCAAACAGCAGGCCGGCTTCTTCGAACGCACGTTTTTTGCTGGTCGCTTCAACGCTGACCAGCACTTGGGTAGGAGGCAAAATTTGCGAAAGACGATTCATAACACTCTTTTAGTCGCCAAATTATGCACTTGGCGGCGAACAGACAGGGATGTGGGCACAAAAAAGCCGCCTTGAAAGAGGCGGCTTGTTGTTATACAGGGATGGCCAGTGGGGACGCACACCCTGTGCAGCAGGCCGCTTCAGGCAAGGAGCTGGTCCTGGCGCTTGGCTGCCGTGTGGTGATGGTCCTGGGTCTTCGTTTTATAGCGTCCGACCTGGCGGTCGAGTTTGTCGGTCAGCTCATCAACGGCAGCATACAGGTCTGCGTGCGAGCTTTCGGCAAAAATATCGCGGCCCTTGACGTGCACATTGCACTCGGCGCGCTGGCGGCGTTCCTTTTCCTTCATGTTGTCGACTGTCAATAAAACCTTCACGTCTACTACCTGGTCGAAATGCCGGGTAATTCGATCCAGCTTGCTGGTCACGTAACCGCGCAAGGCGGGGGTAACTTCAAGATGATGACCACTGATCGTCAAATTCATAGGGAGACTCCTTTTCCAAATTTTCAGGATTGGAACTGGTTGAAAAAACCATCCGCCTGGTACGCGGCGGATGGCGACGGGGACAACTCTCTTGGATTAACTATGCGCCCGATGCCGGGCAAATGCAATCATGCGACGCACAAAAAATGAAACTTTTTGCGTGCGGTTTTGCCGTAAATTCTGGGTATTATCCGGAATGGATCTTGCCGTCATTGCCTGATGTCGCTTGAAACGATCATCTCTTCTGCGCTCGCGCGCCCTGACGAAAAGCGTTGCGCGCTGGTGTTGATGGGCGGCGGCGCACGTACCGCCTACCAGGCCGGCGTGCTCCATGCGCTGGCCAGCATCCTCGGCCTGGCAGGCCCGGACGCCACCAGTCATGCGTCATCCCGGTCGGGGTTTCCTTTCAGGATCCTGGTAGGCACTTCAGCCGGTGCCCTCAATGCGACCTACCTCGCCAGCCGTGCCAGTGAAGGCCTGAATGCCTTTGCGCATCTGGCCAACTTCTGGAGCAACCTCCGCTCCTCACAGGTTTACCAGCTGAAGGTCCCGATATGGATTCGTTCCAGCCGCATTGCCGCGGCGCTGTTCCTGTCGCAACACATGCGCAAACAGCAGGCTTTCCTGAATAACACGCCGCTGGTGGACACCCTGCACCGAAGCATCTCGCTGGGCAATATTGACCAGGCGCTGCAGGATGGAACCCTGCTGGCGCTGGCCATCACTGCATCAAGCTACACCAGCGGTGTGCACTGGACGTTTTGCCAGACCGCCAGTGGCAAACCCATGGCTTCATGGAACCGGCCCGGCCGGCGCGCAGATTTTCAGCCCATCACCATCGAGCACCTGATGGCTTCCAGCGCACTGCCCTTCATTTTCCCGTCTACCCCGCTGTGGGTTGACGGGCGGCGGGAGTATTTCGGTGACGGGTCGATGCGCCAAAGCTCGCCCCTTTCACCGGCGCTGCACTTGGGCGCTGGCAAGGTGCTGGTGATCGGCGTCGGCCAGCCAGAACGCGC
>JANYFF010000506.1 GCA_025362825.1 Polaromonas sp.
AGTGCCAGCTACGGCTCGCTGACTGCGGCAGCCGCCGCGCTGCCACTGCCTGTCAATGCGCTACGCAAACTGCCATCGCAGTACAACGTGATTGGCAAGGCCGCGGTCAAGATTGATGCGCGCGATATCGTCACAGGCAAGAAAAAATTCACCATGGACCAGGACGTACCAAACGCCAAGCCCACCATGATGCGCATGCCTTCGCAGGTGCGTGGCACGGTCGTCAGCGTTAACAACATGGGTGCAGTGCGCGCCATGGCCGGTGTGCTTGAAATCGTTGTGATTCCACCAGGCGGCGCCATCACGCCGCGCCAGGTGGGTGTTGCCGTCATGGCCGAAACCTTTGGGCAAGCCTGGGCAGCAGCCAATGCACTGGATATCACCTGGGGCGATGGACCCATCAAGGGCCAGACTAACGAGACCATACAGGCCACCCTTAAAAAATCAATTCTGCCGTTTGCCATTCCCTCGCTTGGCTCGCTGACGGTTGACGGTCAGTTCGAGATGGCGCCAGCCTCGCATGCGCCGCTGGAAGTTGATTGCGCCATTGTTGACGTGCGCCCGGACCGCGCAGAGATCTGGGCCGGACTTCAATCGCCCATCATCACGCAGGAGGCCATTGCCATTGACCTGGGCCTGCCTGTGGGTGCGCTCAAGGTGCACTGCATACCGACGGGGGGCTCTTTCGGGCGCCGCCTGTTTTGGGACCCGGTGCAAAGTGCAGCCTATATTTCACAGGTCACAGGGCGTATTTGCAAACTCATGTACCACCGTACCGATGACGTTCGCCACGGCCGCATGCGTCCCCATCAGTACCAGAAAATCCGCGCCACCCTGCTGCTCGGCCAGGTCATCAGTTACCAGCAGCGTGCTGCGTCGCCAAACGTTGATACCCGCCATGGCTTCGGCGAGTTGTTGACCGCTGCTGCCGCTACTGCACCGCAAAACGTCCAGCAATCGATTGGCAATCTGGCTGTTGAAGAGTCGCTGTTTAAAACCATGGTGGCTTCGCCTTATAACTGGGGCGTGCATTCCAAGGAGCTGCTGCCTACACCCCTTGATCTGAACACCTGCTCCTTCAGGTCAGTCCACATCCAGCCAGCACGGGCCACCGAAGAAATCATGGTGGATGAAGTAGCCAAAAAGCTCAACATTGATCCGGTCGCCTTCCGGCTTCAGTACCTGCGGTTGCCGCGCGCGCGTGCGGTGTTGCAACGCGCCGTCAGCGCTGCGGGTTGGGGCAAGTCCATGCCCGCGGGATTTGCGCAGGGTGTAGCGGTGCACCAGGAAACTCGTGCATTCACGGCTTCGGTGATTGAAATCGACGCGCGCGATCCGCTCAATGCAAAGGTCGTTAAAGCCACCATCGTGATCGACGTTGGCCGCCCTATCAACCCCTCGGGTATTGAGGCACAGATGATGGGCGGACTGTCTGATTCAATCTCCCTGATTCTCAATGCAGGCCTGACATTTCAAGACGGACTGCCTCTTGAATCAAGCTATTCGAATTTCCGCTTTTCAAAGATGCGGGACTTTCCCAAGGATGTGCAGGTCATCATCATGCCGGACGTCGGTGACGCCATTGCCGGCCTGGGTGAGGTGGGCATGTCTGCCAACTCCGGCGCCATTGCCAATGCCTACGCGCGCGCCACCGGACTCAAGCCGCGCAAGTTCCCGCTGAATGCGCAACCCGGATACACGCCCGTCGCGCCTGGCAAGCTTCCCAATCCAGTATTTGTTCGCTAAGGAGTCACACCATGCCTAACTACACTTTTAATGTCAACGGAAAATCGGTCGATGTTGAAGCGCCTGCAGACCTGGCGCTGCTTTGGGTGCTACGCGACAAGCTGGGTATCACCGGCCCAAAATATGGTTGTGGTACTGATGTTTGTAAAGCCTGTACGTGCCTGATAGACGGCAAGGCCGTTACGACCTGCGTGACCCGGGTGTCGTATGTTGCGGGCAAGAACGTGACAACGATCGAAGGTCTGGCCAATGGCGATGTGTTGCACCCGGTGCAGCAGGCCTGGCTGGACCGCGATGTACCGCAGTGCGGGTTTTGCCAGCCGGGCCAGATCATGGCGGCGGTCGACCTGCTCAGTCGCACCAAAAATCCGACAGATGCAGATATTGATGCCATTGAAAATATTTGCCGCTGCGGAACCTATGGCCGCATCCGGGAGGCTATCAAGGCAGCGGCAGCGATGATGCCGTGAGGCAGAGGCGATTGACTTTGCGCCGTCATCAAGCGAACAGGACAGCAGGACATGGCTGAGCGGTTTGCTGCACGAAAGCAGGTAGCGTCAGGGCCCTACCGGCGAATGATGCTTGCAAGCGCTGCGGTGCTTACAACCTGCGCGGCTGCCTTCCTGGTTTATTCGGACAGGGGATTGGGCTGGGGGAGGGAGAGCCTGCCTGCGGGTGAGACTCGCAATGCGACGCTGAGCTCGCCTGCATCCTCGCCTTACGCTGCAGCCAGGCAGGCGCAGCCAGCCCTCCCCATTGCCGAGCCCGAGAAAAAGGCTGCGCTGCTGGCCAGCCTTGGCAATGCGACTTTGCGATTCAATGTGTTTTCTGGCGTCGTGGATCAAAAGATCAGCGACCTGCATCTGGAGTCTGCGTTCTCCCCGGACGCGCTCGTGTCAAGTGCAAAATTGTCGGAATCTTTCCAGAAGATTACGGGCTTGCAGGAGTTGCAGCGTCAGTCAGCCGAGGCCAAAAACGCCTACTTTTCCGACGTCGAGTCGACCATCAAAAGTTCAGGGCTGAGCGCTTCCACCATCGATGCGCAAATGACTGTCTTCAAGACCAGCCGGGAGGAATCGATCAGACTGGATGATGAGCTCCGGGGGCTAGAGAGCCAGACAACAAAATCGGCTGTTGCCATATTGAACTTTGCCCAGCGGGAGCTTGGCACAAGCAGCCTGCAGGATGGTCAGGTGGTGTTCCGGAATCCAGCACAGGAAGAATACCAGCGGCTAATGGGCGACCTGGTGCGCTCTTCTACTGCGCAGAACAAGGCTTCGGTCAGGATTTCTGAATTGCAGCAAAAACACAAGAATATGCTGGACAGCGGTTTCAGAAGATAGGCGGTAGTTGCACAGATTGCCGATGAGGCCGACTGACTTTGAAGTGCTGATTTGACCAAAGCAAATTCTGTGCAGAATTTGCTGCAAATACCATAGCAAGAAAGCTATGGTGCCCGGGGCCGGAATCGAACCGGCACGCCTTGCGGCGGGGGATTTTGAGTCCCCTGCGTCTACCAATTTCACCACCCGGGCTCGTCGAATGTGAAGCCCTGAATTATGGCACAGTGTGGGCTATGAAATATCCCACCATAGAAGACGCCATTGGCAAAACGCCGCTGGTTGCGCTGCAGCGTATCGGCATTCAAGAGAACACGGCGCGCGGCAATGTGATTCTGGGCAAGCTCGAAGGAAACAACCCGGCCGGTTCCGTCAAGGACAGGCCCGCGCTGTCGATGATCAAGCGCGCAGAAGAACGCGGCGACATCAAGCCCGGCGACACGCTGATCGAAGCCACGTCAGGCAACACGGGCATTGCGCTGGCCATGGCTGCGGCCATCAAGGGTTACCGCATGGTGCTCATAATGCCGGAAGACCTGTCTATCGAGCGCGCCCAGACCATGAAGGCTTTTGGTGCCGACCTGATCCTGACGCCCAAAAGCGCAGGTATCGAATACTCCCGTGACCTGGCGGACCAGATGCAGAAAGAGGGCAAGGGCAGGGTGCTCGACCAGTTCGCCAATCCTGACAACCCGCGCATTCACTACGAAACCACGGGGCCCGAAATATGGACAGATACGTCAGGTCATGTGACACATTTTGTCAGTGCAATGGGCACAACCGGCACTATTACCGGCGTCTCGCGCTACCTCAAAGAGAAAAATCCGGCCATCCAGATCATCGGCGCGCAGCCGAGTGAGGGGTCACGCATTCCCGGCATCCGCAAGTGGCCGCAGGAATACATGCCAAAGATTTACGATCCCGGCAGCGTGGACCAGCTGGTGCTGGTCAGCCAGGCCGATGCCGAAGACATGGTCAGGCGGATGGCCCGCGAAGAAGGAATTTTTGCCGGCATATCTGCTGCCGGCGCCTGCTGGGTGGCTCAGGAAATCGCCAAAACCGTGACGAATGCGGTGATCGTCTTCATCGTCTGTGACCGGGGTGACCGCTACCTCTCCACCGGCGTTTTTCCAGCCTGATGTTGATCAAATTTCATAAGAAACACATAAAAAAGGCCTGTGGCCCCCGTATTACGGGCGGCTATTGCTATAAATTATGTAGCAAAACAGATCATCGAAAGAACTTATGACCCATCAGTTCAGGTTTTGCCCACAATGCGCAACCGCGCTGGAGATGGTGACGCGTCTTGAAGACGGCGGCGAAAAGGCCCGTCTGCGCTGCCCGGCCTGCGACTACACCCACTGGAATAACCCGACGCCGGTGCTGGCAGCGGTGATTGAATACGGCGGCCAGGTGCTGCTGGCCCGCAACGCCGCGTGGGTCGGGCGCATGTTTGCACTGATCACCGGCTTTATGGAAGCTGGGGAGACGCCTCAAGAGGGCATCGCCCGTGAAATCAGCGAGGAAACCAATCTGGAAACAACTTCGCTGAACCTGATTGGCGTATATGACTTTCAGCGCATGAACCAGATTATCATCGCCTACCACGCTGTTTGCACGGGCGAGGTCAAGCTCTCCCCGGAACTGGTCGAATACAAACTCTACCCGCTGGACAAGATTAAATGCTGGCCGGCCGGCACCGGTTATGCGCTGGCCGACTGGCTGAAATCTCGCGGCCACGAGCCTGAGTTCGTGGAATGGGCCAAGCGGGATTGACGCCCCGATGGGGAGGCCTTTGCCAATTGCTTAAAATTGCGCCAATCAACGGCTTAACGGCCAACAAGGACCACCATGGAAATCAATAAAGAGCTCGACACCCGGGGCCTGAACTGTCCGCTTCCCATCCTGAAAGCGAAGAAAGCCCTGGCAGAAATGGAACGCGGCGAGCTGCTTCGTGTGGTGTCGACGGATTCGGGTTCAACCCGCGATTTCCAGGCTTTTGCC
>JANYFF010000546.1 GCA_025362825.1 Polaromonas sp.
TATCCACAACCTGCACTATTACCTCCACCTGATGCAGGAAGTGCGCGATGCGCTGGACGCCGGTCATTTCTCAGAATTTGTAAGCACCTTCCGCGCCGACCGGGCCAGAGGGGTTTAGCGCGTGAACATCAACGTTCAGCGCTGGATTGACCGCTGGGTAGGCATTCCGCTATGCGCCGCCGTATCTGTGCTCGACGCCATCGACAGGCGCTTCAGGACAACCAGCAATACAGAACAGGCACCGCGCGCCATCGTCATCATCCTGCTGTCCGAGATGGGCAGTCTGGTGCTGGCGCATGACATGTTTGCGCGGCTTAAAACCCGCTACCCCCATGTCCAATTACATGCACTGCTGTTCGGTAAGAACCGCGAAATCCTCGATCTGATGCGGGTGATAGATCCTGCGAATGTGCACACGGTCGATGACAAATCACTGGCCGGCCTGCTGGGTAGCCTGTGGCGCGCCATGGTGCAACTGCGCCGTGCAAAAGTTGATGTCGCCATCGACTGCGAACTGTTTTCACGCATCAGCAGCCTGCTGTCTTATGCCAGCGGCGCGCGGGTCCGTGTTGGCTTTCATCGCCACACCCAGGAAGGACTGTACCGCGGCTCGCACATCAACCGGCCGGTGCCCTACAACCCCTACCACCACATCAGCGCGCAGTTTTTAACCCTGGCGCGAGCGATTGACTCCACCGCCGTGCCAAAGTCAAAACTACCGGCGATGGCTCCGGCGATTTTTTCAGGCAAGCCGCCACCGCAGGTGCAGCTTGACCCGGCCCTCAAGGCGGATATTGAACGCCGCCTTGCGCAGGACTTCCCCGCCATCGCCGGCAAACCGCTGGTGCTGGTGTACCCGGGCGGCGGCATCTTGCCGATACGGGCCTGGCCGCTGGCTTCCTACACCACGCTGTGCGAAGGGCTGGTGGACGATGGCTGCGCCGTGGCGGTGATCGGGCTGAAGGACGACCAGGCACTGGCACAGCAATTGGTGGTCAATGTCAAACGCACGCATGCCGACAGCCCGGTGATCGATTTGACCGGCTACACGCGTTCGATTGCCGAGCTGCTAGGGCTCTTTCATGTGGCGCGGCTGCTCGTCACCAACGACGGCGGCCCCGGCCAGTTTGCGGCGTTGACGCCGATCTGGACCCTGATGCTGTTCGGTCCCGAAACGCCTGGTTTGTATGCACCGCTGACGCCGCGCTGCCATTCGTTTTACAGCCAGTGGCCCTGCTCGCCCTGCCTGACGGCCTACAACCACCGGTCGTCCTATTGCGATGGCGACAACCAGTGCCTCAAGGTGATTGCACCCGAAGATGTGCTAGCCAAATCGCGTGAATGCCTGCAGGACAGCGAGCCTGTTTCAGCATGAGCAAACTGCGTGACATGGCCGAAAAACTCGTGGCACTGCTGCCGGCGCGCCTGCAGCCCATGGCGCGCTGGCGCTTCATCAAGTTCGGCGCTGTCGGCGCCAGTGGTACTGTCATCAATATTGCAGTGCTGTACGGCTGCCAGGAATTTTTTCTCAAGCACATTGCAGACTTTCACGCACGGCTGAACTACTCGATTGCGATTGCCATCACGCTGGCCACCATCAGCAACTTTTACTTCAACCGCCGCCTGACCTGGCGTGACCGCCAGTACGAGGCCAGCCCTGGCGTGGTGGTGTTGTTCTTCAAATATGTAGCGGCAGCTGGCGTGTCGATTGCCATCCAGTCGCTGATGACGAAATCGCTGGCCAGCTATTTGCATTACATCGCGGCCAATCTCGTAGCGATTGCGCTATCGAGTATTTTTAACTTTTTAGCCAATGACAGGCTGACGTTTCGCCGCAGCGGCGGCAAGGGCGCACCTTGAAAACGCAGGCTCGCGCCAGCCACTTCTGGTGGGTGCTGCTGGCCGTCACCGTCGCGCTAGGCTATTTGTTTGAACTTGGCGGCGACCACATTCCCCGCAATGGCGACGAACTGGTCTATGCCCATATTGCGCGGCTGACGGCCGAAAGCGGCCACTGGCTGCCGCTGGTGAGTTCCTACGATTTCATGCGCAACACCAAGCCGCCGCTGCTGTTCTGGCAGGCCATGGTGGCCGGCGGCTGGGGTGATCACTGGACGCTTTTGAGCTTGCGCCTGCCCAGCGTGATGTACCTTTGGGCAACGGCACTGATGGTAGGCATGCTCACGTGGAAAATCACCGGCACGCGGGTAAAGGCCAAAAAGATCGAGGAAGCCGCTACCAGCCGGCACGCCATCACCGTTGGCGCCATAGCCGCCATTGTGTTTTTGTGTTTCTTCAGCACCTACCGTTATGGCCGCCCTTACCTGACCAGCGCGCCCGAAACCTTCTGGCTTTGCGGCGTGTTTCTGGCGCTGGCCTGGTCGCCTTCGCAATTGCTCGCCTCGCGCTGGAAATTCCCGCTGCTGGCAGGCCTGGCCATAGGTGTTGGCTGCCTTTATAAATCTTTTGCGATGGTGGCGCCCGTCGGTCTGGGCCTGGCGCTGTGTTACCAGGTCGTGCACGCCCGGCGTGCGCCGTGGCAGGTCTTCAGGCCCGGCCTCATCAGCGACGGCGTCAAGGTTGCCGCGATCTGCGTCATCGCGGTGAGCGTGTTCAGCCTGTGGTTTGCGCTGGACCCTTTGCCCGGTGAAGTCTGGCGCGAATTTGTGGTCGGCGAGAACGCCGGCAAGTTCAAGTCGTCCGAGAGCTACTTCAAGCTGGCGCTCAGCGGCTCAGGCGGCATCCTCGTTATCCTCACCGGCTATTTTGTAAACGCCGGCCTGCTGTTTCCGCTGTCGGTCGGCTGCGCATGGACGGCCTGGCGCAGCTACCGCGCGAACCGCGCCAAATCCCCAACTGCACCAAGGACAAGCGATGCTGAAAAAGTCATGTGGCTGTGGCTGCTGGCTTTGGCCCTTGTCTTCATGCTGCCCAGCCAGCGCTCGGCACGCTACCTGATCCCTGCCATGCCTGCGGTGGCCGTGTTGATTGCACTCTACTGGCAGCGCATGGCGCGCATCTGGTTCAGCCTCGCGCTTGTGTTTTGCGCGCTGTGGGCGCTGGCCATGGGGTCCATCGGCTATGGCGCCGTCAACGCCCTGCAGGATGCCAGCGCCTATTCGCCGCTGTTCTGGGTTTTGCTGGCACTGATTTTGGTCGCCAGCATCACCGGCATCGTCAGGAAACGACTGACCAGACCGGTCACGCTGGTAACGGCCTTCGCCGCACTGCTGTCCCTGGCCTGGGTGACCGCGCCTTTCAACGGCCCGGCAGGCCATTACAAGGCCGCAACCGTCGCGCTGCTGCAGGGCCAGAAGCTGATGGTGCCCAACAACTTCAACGGCCAGTTCGAACGTTACGAATTTTTCATCAAGGGCGCAAAAATTGCGGCTTACGATGCACCGCAACCGGTGGACTATGCAGACGTCGATGCGCTATTCAAAACCAGCCGCTATGCACTGGTGGCCAGGCGCGCAGGCCAGCTTCCCTGCAGTGGCTGCAAGGTGATCGACGAACGCTGGGACATACGCTCGCGGCAGGATGCAAAAGAAGGCACCTGGGCGGCCATCCGGTCGCCGGATACCTTTTGGTACGCAAAAGAATATCTGGTGGAGCGCCCCGGCCCCTGACTTTGCCACCCGGCTTTTCAACAAGGACACGACCATGCAATACCGTCGCCTCGGAAACAGCAACCTCAAGGTCTCGGCACTCTGCCTCGGCACCATGATGTTCGGCCAGCAGACGCCCATTGAAGAAGCCAGCCGCATTGTGGCGTCGGCACGCGAGCACGGCATCAACTTCATTGACACCGCCGACGTGTACAACAAGGGCCAGTCGGAGCGGGACATCGGCAAGCTGCTGGCCGGCCAGCGCGATCACTGGGTGCTGGCCAGCAAGCTGGGCAATCCGATGGACCGGGGTGCCACCGGCAAGGCTGGGCCGGGGGTCAACCAGAGCAACTACTCGCGGCGCTGGTTGATCCAGGAAACCGACGCCATCCTGGCGCGGCTTGATACCGACTACCTCGACATCCTTTACCTGCACCGCGACTACCACGATGAAAACCTCGGCGAAGCCGTGCGGGCTCTGGGCGACCTGATACGCGCCGGCAAGATCCGCAGCTTCGGCCTGTCCAACTTTCGCGGCTGGCGCATTGCCGAAGTGGTGCGACTGTGCGAGCAACTGGGCGTGTCGCCGCCCGCTGTATGCCAGCCTTATTACAACCTGCTTAACCGCCAACCTGAAGTTGAGATCCTGCCGGCTTGCGGGCACTACGGCCTGGGCGTAGTGCCCTACAGTCCGCTCGCGCGCGGCGTGCTGACCGGCAAATACCCGCCCGGCCAGCCGCCCGCGCAAGGCACGCGCGCCGGCAGCGGCGACAAGCGCATGCTGGAAACCGAGTTTCGCGAAGAGTCGTTGCTGATTGCGCAAAAAATCAAGGCACGCTGTGAAGCCAGAGGCCTGGTGCCCGGCCAGTTCGCCGCCGCCTGGGTGCTGGCCAACCCCCTCATCAGTTCAGTCATCGTCGGGCCGCGGACACTACCGCATCTCGAAGAAGTTTATGGCGCGCTCGATATCGCGCTGGACGGCGAGGACGAAGCCTTTATCAATGGCCTGGTGGTGCCGGGCCACTCCTCCACCCACGGCTTTAACGACCCCAACTACCCGTTTTTCGGCCG
>JANYFF010000564.1 GCA_025362825.1 Polaromonas sp.
GCAGCTTCAAGCCCGTTGGCGAAGTGCTCTTTCATTCGCAGGATAGCCGTGGCGGCATCGCCCACTGCCAGCGCCTGCATGAGGGCGCGGTGCTCGGCCAGCGACTCGTCGATGCGGCCGCTCTTGAGCAGGGAGTTGTGGCGGTTGAGCTTCATGACCTTGCGCAGGTCGGCCACCATCTGGTCGCGCCAGCGGTTGTTGGCCGTTTCCAGCAACTGCATGTGGAACGCTTCGTTGATCTGGAAAAACCGTTCCCGGTTACCGGCCGCTTTTTCAAGCTGGTTGTGCAGGTCCTGCAGCACCTTGATCTGCGTCGGCGTGGCCTCTGCCGCCACCACGCCTGCGGCATCGCTCTCCAGCAGGCTGAGCAGGTGGTAGACGTCCGTCAGGTCTTTTTCATTGACTTCCGTGACGTAAGCGCCGCGCCGCACCTTCATCGTCACCAGCCCTTCGGTGGCCAGCACCTTGAGGGCCTCCCGCAACGGCGTGCGGCTGATGCCATATTCCTCAGCCAGCTTAAGCTCGTCTATCCAGCTGCCTGGCACCAGTTCGCGGTTGAAGATACGCTGGCGTAGAAGCTCAGCGACTTCTTCATACAGTGCTCTGGGAGTCAATGAAACGGCAGACATGGCGACAAATATACCTTAAACTGAATTTTGCATCAATAATTATAAATGATGTAAACTCCGGTCAAACCCTAAAACAGCATGAACACGTCTGTAGCGATTTGCGACGCGCACCCTGTTCTCAAGCCTCATGACCGCCAAAAACCCTTCCTCCAATACTGCCGCGCCTGAGTTTGCTCCGACCAATCTGGAAGCGTGGGCAAAAGCTGCCGCCAAGTCTGCGCCGGGCGGCGACGTCAACGCGCTGAACTGGCAAACGCCAGACGGCATCAGCGTCAAGCCGCTTTACACCGCCGAAGACATCAGGGACCTGCCCTACACGAACACACTGCCCGGCTTCGAGCCCTTCATCCGCGGCCCGCAGGCGACCATGTATGCAGTGCGGCCCTGGACGATTCGCCAGTACGCCGGGTTCTCCACCGCTGAAGAATCCAACGCGTTCTACCGCAAGGCGCTGGCCGCTGGCGGGCAGGGCGTGTCGGTGGCGTTTGACCTGGCCACACACCGGGGCTATGACAGCGACCACCCGCGTGTGACGGGCGACGTCGGCAAGGCCGGTGTTGCGATTGATTCGGTGGAGGACATGAAAATCCTCTTCGACCAGATACCGCTCGACAAGGTCAGTGTGTCCATGACGATGAACGGCGCGGTGCTGCCGGTGCTCGCAGGCTATGTGGTCGCTGCAGAAGAGCAGGGCGTGGCGCAGGACCAACTCAGCGGCACCATTCAGAACGACATTCTCAAAGAGTTCATGGTGCGCAACACCTACATCTACCCGCCTGCGCCCAGCATCCGCATCATCGGCGACATCATTGAATACACGGCGCAGCACATGCCCAAGTTCAACTCGATTTCGATCTCGGGTTACCACATGCAGGGAGCCGGCGCCAACCAGGCGCTTGGGCTTGCCTTCACCCTTGCAGATGGCAAAGAATATGTGAAGACCGCCATCGGAAAGGGACTGGACGTCGACGGTTTTGCCGGGCGCCTGAGCTTCTTCTGGGCCATAGGCATGAACTTCTACCTCGAAGTCGCGAAGATGCGCGCCGCGCGGTTGCTCTGGTGCCGCATCATGAAAGGGTTCGACGCCAAAAGCCCGAAGAGCCTCATGCTGCGCACCCACTGCCAGACCAGCGGCTGGAGCCTGACCGAGCAGGACCCGTATAACAACGTCGTGCGCACCACCATAGAAGCCATGGCGGCCGTCTTCGGCGGCACGCAAAGCCTGCACACCAATTCATTCGACGAAGCGATTGCGCTGCCCACCGAATTTTCATCCCGCATCGCCCGCAATACCCAGCTCATCATCCAGGAAGAAACCCACATCGCCAACGTGATCGACCCCTGGGCTGGCAGCTACATGATGGAAAAGCTCACCCAGGACATGGCCGACGCCGCCTGGAAAATCATTGAAGAAGTCGAAGTCATGGGTGGCATGACCAAAGCCGTCGACAGCGGCTGGGCCAAGCTCAAGATTGAAGCGGCGGCGGCTGAAAAGCAGGCGCGCATTGACAGCGGCAAAGACGTCATCGTCGGCGTCAACAAATACAAGCTTAAGACCGAAGACGCGATTGAAACCCGCGACATCGACAACGTGGCGGTGCGCGACGGGCAGATTGCTCGCCTCAACACCATCAAGGCCAAACGCGACAGCGTAGCGGTTCAGGCTGCGCTGGATGCGCTGACCGCCGCCGCTGAAAATAACAATGGCAATTTGCTCGATCTCTGCATCAAGGCCGTGCGCCTGCGCGCCACGGTGGGCGAAGTCAGTGATGCACTTGAAAAAATTTATGGGCGCCACCGCGCCGATACTCAAAAGGTGACGGGTGTGTACGCTGCTGCCTACGATTCGGCCGAAGGCTGGGAAACCCTCAAGAGCGAAATCAACAAGTTTGCCGAGGAGCAGGGCCGCCGCCCGCGCGTGATGATTTCAAAGCTCGGCCAGGACGGCCACGACCGCGGCGCCAAGGTGGTCGCCACCGCCTTCGCCGACCTCGGCTTCGACGTCGACATGGGCCCGCTGTTCCAGACGCCCGAGGAATGCGCGCGCCAGGCCATCGAGAACGACGTGCACGCAGTGGGCGTGAGCACGCTGGCCGCAGGCCACAAGACGCTGGTGCCCGCCATCATCGACGAGCTCAGGAAGCAGGGCGCGGACGACATCATCGTCTTCGTCGGCGGCGTAATTCCG
>JANYFF010000565.1 GCA_025362825.1 Polaromonas sp.
GTGTCAGCGTAGAGATCTTCGCCCTCGTAGGTGACGCGGTAGTCGTACTGGTCTTGCCCAGCTACATCTATGTTGAAACGGACGATCATGCTGGCCTTTGTGTATTAGTTTTTTGCGTTCCTGCTGGCCAGAAATTCACGGTTTCAGCAGTTTTAAAATATATTTGCTTCTAAATTAATAGCAACATGTGAAGCAAATACTGGGGCCAAGGGCCTATTTGGCACCTAAGATGGCTTTTTTGGCGCAGTAAGGCGTTTCAGGCACCTTGAAACTACCTTGGCGCCGAAGTGTAGAGGCTGTAAATACCCGTTTTGGCCTCCAGCCTCAACCGGGTGGCAAGCTCGGAAGGAAGGGCACCAACCTGGTCGGCATTAAGAGCCACAAACAGGCGGCCCTCGTCAAGGCGTTTCAAAAGGTCTGCATTGGCAACGACCGCTTTTGCTTTGCCCTGGCTGTAGAAGGATGCCGAATATGGCAGATCGCCGACAAACAGCAGTGGCAGCTTGTCAGCATTCCTGAGCCGGTATTCCAGGACCGCTGTTTTGGCGGTTTTCCAGCTTCCGGCGATTTGCTCGTTGACGAAATAGCTGCCGATCAGCAGCGCCATGATGAGCACGCCGGCTGACAGCACGGCGTCAACCCGGCGGATGCGGGCATCGCCAGCCAGCCAGCCAGCGGCCAGCATGGCCATGGCCGGCAGTGCCGGCAGGACGTAAGTCCACAAAATATTGCCTGCCACGGTAAAAAACAGGCACGGGGCCAGCGACCAGGCCAGCAGGTAGATGCGCCATTGCCGCTGCGCAGGATTGGGTGCAAAGGGTGCGGATGGGACAGTTTGTTGCTTGCTGCGACCTATAGCCAGCAGCGGCAGAAGCACCGTCCAGGGCAGGCAGGCGGCTACGGCGTACAGCCAGATGGCGCCGCGCGCCGTGGCGTGGGCGGTGCCGTATTTATCGCCAGCCCAACCGGTGACGGTAAAACGCTTCCAGTGCTCACCTATGAAAAAGTAATCCAGGAAACCCGGTGTGCGGATTTCGGCAATCCAGTACCAGGGCACCGCAATCGCCAGCGTTAGCAGTCCGCCCCGGATCCAGGGCAGCTTCTTCAAGGCGTTGTTGATGTTGCCGGTAGCCACAGCCCACAGCACGATGGGCAAGCCCGACAGCACGACAGCGATAGGCCCTTTGGCCAGGAGGCCCAGGCCAAGGCCGATAAACAGCAGCCATTTTTCGCGGGGTCGCTGTGATGCGGGTGCTTCAAATGCCGACCAGAAGCCGCGCATGGCCAGCGTGGTGCCCAGCACCAGGCCCAGGTCGGTCATGACGGCCGCCGAGGCAATCAGGTAAAGCATGGTGCCGCCGAGCAGCGCCACTGCAAGCAAGGCTTCGCGCTGGGACCGGCGCCCAACCCAGTTCCACACCAACCAGGCAATGAACAGAGCGAGCAGGAAGTACGGCAGACGGGCTGCAAATTCATTCACGCCGAACAGCTTGATGCTGACAGCGGTCAGCCAGGTTGACAACGGTGGCTTGGCCCAGAAAGGCACGCCGTAGTCATACCAGGGCGTGATCCAGTCGCCCAACTCAACCATCTTGCGGGCGACCTCGCCATACCGGGCCTCGGTGGTGTCTGTCAGGGGGTACAGGCCCATGGTGAGCAGCCGCAGCAAGGCCACGATGGCAAGCGTACAGATAAGCAGGCGGCCGGTGCTCGCGGATTTTTGGTCCGTCATGGCGCAGCGCGGCCAGCAGCTTGTGCCGCGGCGTTCAGCGTCGCAGGCTGGTATTCGTCCAGTAAATACAGCGGCCGGCGCTTGCTCTCCATGAACAGGCGGCCGAGGTATTCACCAATGATGCCCATGGCCATGAGCTGTAGTCCGCCGAGCAGCAGGATGGTGACGATCAGGGTGGGAAAGCCGCGGACCGAATCACCGATCATCAACGTTTTGATGAGGAAGACCAGCGCATAAATAAACGCGCCCACCGCAGTTAAAAACCCAACATAACTGGCCAGCCGAAGCGGCACCACCGAAAAGCCGGTAATGCCTTCAATTGCAAAGTTAAGCAGCTTGAAATAAGGCCATTTGGTTTCGCCGGCTGCACGTGCATGGCGGTCGTATTCAACCGTGACCTGTTTGAAGCCAATCCAGGCGAACAGGCCTTTCATGAAGCGGTTGCTTTCAGGAAGCTGGTTCAAGGCTTCGACCGAGCGCCGGCTGAGCAGGCGA
Organism: Polaromonas sp.; assembly: GCA_025362825.1. Classification (GTDB taxonomy): domain Bacteria; phylum Pseudomonadota; class Gammaproteobacteria; order Burkholderiales; family Burkholderiaceae_C; genus Polaromonas. Next base: position 2,228 of record JANYFF010000565.1, read on the forward strand.
AAGTCACCCACATTCTCGGGAATGGGCACATCGGACAGCCAGTTGATCACCTTGTAAAACCACGAAGCCGAGGCTTTCTTGAACCAGGTCTCTCCCTGGCGGCTGCGCCGGCGCATGTTGACGACATCGGCACCCTGCTGCCATATATGGACCATCTCGGGAATCAGTTCGGGCGGGTCCTGCAAGTCCGCATCTATCAGGATGACTGCATTGCCACGCGACAGCTTCAGGCCCGCGCTCATAGCGGCTTCCTTGCCGAAGTTGCGGCTAAGCGCGGCAAACGCCACACCGGAATCGGCAAGCTGGAGTTCTTTCAGGATGCGCAGCGTGCCGTCCTTGCTGCCATCATTAACGTAGATGACTTCCCAGCCACCGGCGATACCGGCAAGCGAAGCGACCAGCCGCCTGTGAAAAATCGGTAGCACTTCTTCTTCGTTGTAGCAGGGCACGATAACGGTCAGCGTGCAGGACTGAAGCGATGCCTCGGGGGTCAGGGCAACGCCCGCTTCCATGTTTGAATTCATCAGGCAAAAGTCCAGGAACGGTTAAGACGATAGGTCAAGCCAAGTACCAATACAGTGGCGACGGCCTGGGCTGCAAGATAGTGCCAGTCCAGCAGGTGTACGCCCGCCCAGACCAGCGTACCGTTTATCGCTGCGCCAGCCACAGCTATCAACAAGAAACGGGGAAGCGCTTGCTGATGACGGGTCGACGTGCCGGAGAACGCCAGCTGGCGATTGATAAGGTAGGACACCAGCGCGCCGCAAAGCGCACCGCAAGCCGCAGCAGGCGCAGGAGACAAGGCAAATATTTCGACTAGAACCAGCAGCACGGCATAGTGCACCGCTGTAGCTGCGCCCCCCGCAAGTGCGTACCAGAAAAATGTCATTGCGCTCCGGGAATGTTGTTCGATACTAGATTTTAACAAGAGGCTATCCCTGAAAGACGACATTGATGGCAAGGGTGTTTACACGCTCCGCTTTATCTGCGTTATATTGAAGCCATGTTTGAAGTACTGGTGTACGTTTACGAAAATTACTGGCAAGGCGATGCCTGCCCTGAGCTTCACCAACTTGGCCGCAAACTCACTGCCGTCGGTTTTGAAGCCGAAGAAATCCATGAAGCACTGGTCTGGCTTGACGGTCTCAATATTGCCGCGCAAAGCACCCAGATTTGCGTCCCTGCTGAAACTTCAAAACCTCTTTTGGGCCAACTCAACGCACCAGGCATCCAGGCTCAATCAGTTGGCAGCCTACGGGTGTATTCCGTCAGCGAGCAGGAGCACCTGGGTGCACAAACATTGGGGTTTGTGAGTTTTCTTGAATCTGCAGGCGTGCTGCCGCCCCATATGCGTGAAATCGTCATTGATCGCGCCATGGCGGCGCCAGGCAATCCCGTTACGCTGGACGACCTGAAAATCATCGTGCTGATGGTGTACTGGAGTTTTGGCGAAGAGCCGGATGCGCTGGTGCTCGACGAACTGTGCGACGACGCCGAGCAGCGGCTAGCCCACTGAAATATTGCCCCCACGGTTGCTCACTGCGTGTGCGCCCTGCCCCCCGAGGGGGCCGCTGGGCCTGCGGTCTGGCAGAGCCAGTCCCGCGGCCCCTGCTTGAAAAATACATTCTCCAAGCATTGAGACCACTAACCTAATAGTCGCTCGGGGTTGGCATCGATCTTGGCAAGCGCATCGCGGGTAGCGCGAACTGTCAGTGCTTCGTCTTCGGTCGGCACCAGCAAACCTGCCTGTAAATAGGCAGCCAGCCGGCGCGCCTGGATCAGGAAGTTGCGACCATCTGCAGCGGCGAACAGGTGCAATTGCTTGCGGTCGCTGCGCCACGAAAACTGCACATTACTGACCTTGCCGTTGTGGTCAAGCGCAAACCATGAACCCAGCTGCAACTCATGCGCCCAGGCACGCATGGCTTCACTGGGCTGACTACCGCCGTCGGTAATCACTTCAATGTCAGAGGCATCAATGCCGATCATCATGACCAGGCTTTCGGTATCGAGCGGCAGGTCGCCAACATCCTCGTCCGAAAGATAGTCCTCAAGATTGGCCAGCCGCTTGGCCATGGCGTCGATGCGCTCGGTCGAGATGGCATCGGTCTTGGACATGAAGGCATCGGCCAACGTGTCACTGACGATTTTTATTTTCTGGTCCTGGGCCTTCACACCCATACCCAACATTGCCATGCCTGCACGCAGTAGCTGCAACAGTTTTGGCAGGTCAGAAATTACCTTGGCCCGGTCCACACGATTGGGCTTGGCACTGGCAGCCCACACCAAATCGGCCGCAGCACGCTTGAACGTGATGGTGTCCTGGTGCTGTGGACCATTGCGCATGGCTGCGATAGCCAAAACTTCTGCCCACACCTTGAAGAGGAATTCGCGAATTTCCTCACGCACCGGCATGTCGTTGAGCATCTTCCTCATCTCGATGGTGTACTGAATAGCCATCGTCTCCTTTTGCTCAATCTGCTGGGCTACGCTCACGACGCGCGCCGCATTGCCCTGCTCCGACAAGAATTTCGAGAGAAACTTCTGGAACTCGTCGTCCACCAGCTGAAAGGCTCGCCGGCCGGTTTCAGGATATTGCTCGATCACCTGTACAACGCGCTTGATTTCAAGCTCCATCGCACCGCCCGATACGACAGCATCAAAGCCCAGCACGCAAGAGCCAATCCGGTCAATCAGGCGCCGGGCCGGGTGCTGCAGGGAGCCAAAAAACTCGGGCTCCGAAATCGCAACACGGAGCACCGGCATCTGCAAACGTGCAAACCACACACGTATGGTCGGCGGGATGCGGTCCTCCGACAGAATGCTTTGAAACATCAAGGCAACGATTTCAATCGTCGCCTTTTCGGCAGAAGTGGTCGCGGCCTTCTTGAGGCTGCTGGTTTGTTGCCGCAAAGCACCTGCAGCCTGCGCAACCTGTGCAGGGCCGTAGAACTGACCCGGCGTCTCCGCAGGGAAATTGCCACCACTGGCGCTCTCGACGACCACCATGCGGTCCAGCGCTTGAGACAATTGAGGCGACGCCTGCAAAGCCCGGGTATCGTCAAAGCCAGCCACCTGATTGGAGAGCAGACGTCTGAGGCTTCCCATCACGCCCTGGGCCCGCATGCGGGCTTTGGCCAGCGGTGTTGTAGCTGTTTGCATGCGGGTTTCATCGTCGGAAGATCTTCCGCTGCCGAAACCGGTACCGGGATTGCCACCGCCACTGCCACCGGCTGGCCGATGGCCTGTCACCCCACCATTGCTGCCCGTGTAACCGCCCTGCGAACCGCCGTCATTTCCTCTTGCAGTGGGGGCTGACTCTGCGCTGCTAGGACCGGTATCAGTCGCACCGCCGCGGCTGCTCTGCCCCGCACTCACCGCGGAAGGCGTGCGCTTGACCAAAGGCCGCAAATCGATCTCGGCCATCACGCCCTGCTGGACTAAAAATTCATTGGTTGAATGGTAGGCCTCTGCCAACGGTTGCGCCATGCGCCCCAGCACGATGTCCTGCACGAACATCCACAGTTCACGGGAAAGGCCAACCTCAGTCCATTGCTCGACCAGGTGTTGTGCCAGTACCTCGGGCCTGAGCACGTCGTCCTTGTGTAGCTCGGTAATGCCGTCCAGATTCTGGATGCGCAGGCGCAAATCATTGAGCTCCCAGCTCGCCACATCAAGCAGGCGCAGGGCGAGTCGGGAGGCAAGGATTTTGTTCTCCATGACCTCGTCGCCCATAAGCTCTAATTTGCTGGACTCGAGGTGAGAGCCCAGCCTGGCAGCCGTAACCGGCGGGCGGGTCTGGGCTGCTTTCCAGGCCTTCTGCGTGTTATTGACCCAGGGTGTACTGCCACGCTGAAATATCAGCCAGGCTTCGCGTCGTTCCTGCATCTCGGAGCCAACACCCGGCTGGTCAACCAGTACAGTCAGCCGCTCGTGAATAGCTTTGGCGAGCTCGGACAAAATCCGGCTGGCATGCTGCGTGAAAAGTTCACGAGCTTGCGACGCCAGGTCACTGTTTTTATTATTGTTTACTGCCACAACCGGTTTGAATAGATTGCCGCTAGCTTACACGGACGCCCCGGCATTTGGGTCATTCGGATCTTCTTCTTTTTTGGTACCGGTGCCCTTGACGAGATCCTCGCGCTTGATGCCCAGCCACATGGCGATAGCTGCAGCAACAAAAACCGACGAATAAATGCCAAATAAAATGCCAATGGTCAGCGCGAGTGCAAAATAAAACAGCGTTGGCCCGCCAAATAGCAGCATGGACAACACCATGATCTGCGTGCTGCCGTGGGTAATGATGGTCCGGCTGATGGTCGATGTAATCGCGTTATCGATGATCTCTATGGTGTTCATCTTGCGGTAACGCCTGAAG
>JANYFF010000004.1 GCA_025362825.1 Polaromonas sp.
ATTTCCGCGCGCTTGGTCTCGGCCATGCTGACCATGATGGAGCCGGAAAACACCGGGCCGAAAATCGCAAACACGTTGTCATCGATGGCTTTTTGCGTCAGGCCTTTTGCAATGCCTGGATTGCTCTGGGTATCAGCTGTCGTGGTCTGTATTTTTTTACCCAGAATGCCGCCAGAAGCGTTGATTTCCTTGACCGCCAGCTCAACCCCGTTCTTGAAGTTGGTACCTGCCGTGGCGCCGCCACCGGACAGCTCGACAATATTGGCAATCTTGATGACGTCCTGGGCAAAACCAGCACCAGCCCCCGTCAACAGGGCATAGGCAGCTATCAATTTAAGGGCAAAGCGTTTTTTCATGGTTGTCTCTTGAAGTTAAAAATCTTGGTTGTAAATCAGCGCTGGAATCAGGTAATGAGGACTGCAGTTTCTTTTTCTGTAACGGACGCAGGACTGGCAAACCGCATGATCTCGCCCGTCATGCTGGCCGGGTACAAATGCTGCCGGATAAAGGTCGCATCCTGCCGGACCAGTTGCGCCGCCGCGGTGTGGCCGAAGAAGTCGAGATAGTCCGGCGTCTGCTGGATCAGCATTTCAAAGCCGGGCTCGGCCACGAGGCCGCGTGCGCGGGCTGCCCGCACAAACGGCGTCGGCTGGTTTTTCATCAGGATGTCAACGACCGAGGCATGCGGCGCAAGACGCGCCACGTCGCATGGCAAGGTGTCGCCAGCCTTTAGCCCCAGCGGCGTGGCATTGATGACGAGGTCGTAGCCTGCCGGGTCGCCACTGGCAGCAGCCAGCAGCCGGGTGCCTGGAAATCGCGCCGCCGCCGAGACATGGTCTACAACGGCCTGTGCCTTGCCCGGTACAGGGTCGAAAAGCGCCAGTTCAGCAGGTGCACGCTCACCAGCCAGGACAAAAGACGCCGCGAGCGCGGACGCCGCCCCACCAGCACCCAGAATCAGCACGCGTTTGCCCGCATAGGCCATATCAAAATAGTCCAGCGAGCCGACAAAACCCTTGCCGTCAAATAGTCCGCCCTCGAGTGCACCATCAGGATTGCCGCGGATGGCGTTGACCGCGCCGGCCACCCGGCCATGTTGGTTGCAGTGCGACAGCAGACCCATCACGGCCGATTTGTGCGGAATAGTCACAAACATGCCCTTGATGTTTCGGGCCAGAAAAGCGGCTTTTACAAACGTCTCTATATTGCTGGCCAGAACATGTACCGGTACCAGGACCGCATTGATGCCCAGCTTTGCGAACAGCAGGTTGTAAACCTCAGGCGCCCGAACCTGCTCCACCGGGTCGCCGGTGATCAGGTAGACGTCGGTGTCGCCTTGAATGTTTGACAGCATGCGGAAAGCTTCTCTTTTCGATAATCGTTAAAAATTGCAAAATGCTGCCCGGACTGTAGTGACGCCGGTGTCATATTAAAAGCCGCAAATTCTATGTTGGGCGATTAACGCACAAATTTGTGCGATGAACGCACGAATCTAGGGTTACCCCTATATTTTCGCGGCCAGCTCCCGCCAATACTTGGCGCCCATGTCGACAAGTCTTTCGCCCGCCCCTGCGCCCAGCACACTGGACAAACGTGACTGGATTGCAGGCCTTGAAAAAGGCCTGTCCATGATTGAGTGTTTTGACGATGCCAACCCGCGGCTGACGGCCAGTCAGGCCGGCCTGCGCTGTGGTTTGAGCCGCACGGCGGCTCGCCGCTACCTGCTCACGTTGGAGCACCTGGGCTATGTCGCAGGCGACGGAAAGCTGTTCTGGCTCACGCCACGCGTGCTGCGGCTGGGCCAGTCTTACCTTGAATCGGCGCGATTACCGCGCATCGTCCAGCCGTTTTTGCAGCGCGTGACGGCCGGCACGCAGGAAAGCGCCTATGTCAGTGTGATGGACGGCGACGACATCATTTACCTGGCCCGTAACGGGCCAAACCGGGCCATGAACACAGGCTACGTTCTGGGCGCACGCGTTCAGGCCCAGGTGACTGCGGCGGGCATGTTGATGCTGTCGATGCGTGCGCCCGAATGGCAGGACAACTGGCTGGCGACCCGCGACCTGAAAGCCTATACGTCCTTCACCATCACCAGCAAGGACCGCATGCAGGTTGAGCTCGCACGGGTGCGCTCACAAGGTTGGGCCCTGTCAGAGCAACAACTCGAACTCAACCACCGCGGTATCGCCGTGCCCCTGCGCGACCACCACGGCGATGTAGTGGGCGCACTCAGCGTGACCATGCCCATGGGTCATGAGTCCAGCGAAGACGCGGTGGCGCGCGTGCTGTCGGTACTCAATGAAACCGCCCAGGCGATGCGCAACCTGATTTAAAGGCGCGATTGAAGATACGGCTGAAGATACGGCCGAAGACGCGTCGGCATACGACAATGACCGCATGAACCCCGAACAGCGCGTCAAGCCTCCCAAAGCCGTCATTTTTGACTGCGACGGCACCCTGGTGGACAGTGAAACCAGCGGCATCACTGCCATGCATGAAGAAGCCTGCAAGCTCGGCTACACCGCCCCGCTTGAATTTGCCCTTCAGCACTTCAGGGGCAAGCGCATGGCGGTGTGCTTTGCCATGATTGAAAGCGGGCTGGGGTACGCCGTTCCGCACGACTTCGAGGTAACTGTCCGTCAGGCGATGGCCATCAAATTCAAGGCCACGGTGACGGCCATGCCGGGCGCAGCGGCCTTGCTGCAAAAACTGGTACGAGCGGGTGTTCCCTATTGCATCGCATCCAACGGCCCGCAGGAGAAAATGGTCCTGACCCTCGGAATAGCCAGCCTGACGGATTATTTCACCCGGCATGTGTTCAGCGCCTACGAAATCGGCCACTGGAAGCCTGACCCGGAGCTTTTTCTGCATGCTGCGCGCGAGATGGATATTGCGCCTGCCGATTGCGTGGTGGTGGAGGACAGTCTGAGCGGGATTTCAGCAGGACTGGCTGCCAGCATGCAGGTGTACTCGATGTGCGATCCGGCGACGATACCGGCAGATACCGCCGCACGCATCGTGCAGATCGACGGACTCGCATGCCTGGAAGCTGCCTGGGGCCTGCTGGAAACTCCAACGACCATTCCCGGATAAGTCAGCATAAGCCAAATCATCAGGATCAGTGCGGGGGCTGTAGTTGCTATATTTTCAATAGCATAAAGTGACCGAAAACCGGGGACTCCGGGTCATTTAAGCTGTTTTTTTGCGATTTCGGGCTGGTTTTGGCCTGTTTGCGGCGCTTGATGAAGCTGGACCGGCAAAACCGTATCGACCCGGTACAGCACAATGGGCTTCGCCATCCCAAGCCACCGAGCCAACCAGCCGCCCATGCAAACCCGACACTTTCTCCAGCTCCTGATACTTTCTGCACTGTGGGGCGCTTCGTTTCCCCTGCTGCGCATCGCCAGCCCGCTTCTCGGACCCTGGGTCGTAGCCGGTGGCCGCTGCATTCTGGCGGCGATTGTGCTGGCGATATTGATGGTAGCGCTGCGCGAACGTTGGCCGGCGCGGGCGTCGTGGCCGCGGCTGGCGTTGGTCAGCCTGCTGACGGTGGTGTCGCCCTTTGTGCTGTTCAACTTTGCAGCGCTGGCCATCCCGGCGGGTTACTCGGCGGTGCTCAATGCCACCGCGCCGCTGTTCGGTGTGCTGGGTGCGGCAGTGGTGGGTGAAGAAAAACTCACCGCAAGACGGCTGTTTGGCTGCGCCGTGGGTTTTGCCGGTGTCGCGCTGCTGGTGCAGCTTGGCCCGGTCGCCGTCACGCCGCAGGTCGTGCTGGCGGCTCTCGCCTGCACAGCGGCTGCGGCCAGCTATGGCTTCGGCGCCATCCTGATGAAGTGTGCTTCACGGGTCCACGAGCCACTGCCTGCATCGGCCGCTGTCCACGTTGCCGCCGCCATGATCCTGCTGTTCCCGCTGGGCCTGGCAGCACCGTCGGCACATCCGACAACCGGCGCCGTCATCGCTGTGGTGGTTCTGGGCACCATCACCTCGGGCTTTATGTACTGGGTCAGCATGCGGCTGATGCGCGAGATCTCGGCCAGCGCGGCAACCTCTGCGGCCTTCATGATTCCGCTCTTCGGAGTGACATGGGGTGGACTTTTTCTGGGCGAGAAATTCACCGTCAGCATGTTGCCCGGATGCGTTTTGGTGCTGGCAGCGACCGCGCTGATCACAGGCTTCAACCCCTTCAGGGGCGCACCGCCAGAACCCTAAAGGTTCAGGCCTGACGCACGCGCATGATGTCGGGCGTGCTGACCGCCACATCGGCATTCTGCGCACGCTGGCGCAGGGCGTGTTCCATCACGACCAATGCCAGCAGCGCTTCGGCAATCGGCGTGGCACGTATGCCGACGCAGGGGTCGTGCCTGCCTTTGGTCACCACCTCGGCAGGCTGCCCGCTGATGTCAATCGACTGGCGCGGCGTGATGATGGAACTGGTTGGCTTGATGGCAATAGAGACTTCAAGGTCCTGGCCGGTGCTGATGCCGCCCAGCACGCCGCCGTCATTGTTGGACAGAAAACCGTCGGGCGACAAGCTGTCGCCATGCGTGGTGCCGCGCTGGGTCACGCTGGCAAAACCGGCACCGATTTCAACGCCCTTAACGGCATTGAGGCCCATCATGGCAAAGGCAATGTCGGCATCGAGCTTGTCATACAGCGGCTCACCCAGCCCGACCGGCACGCCCGAAGCCGTGACGCGTATGCGTGCGCCGCAGGAGTCGCCTGCCTTGCGCAGGGCATCCATATAGCTTTCAAGGCTGGATACGTCCGCGCAAGGAGCAAAGAACGGATTGCCCAAAACATGCTCCCAGGATTCAAACGGGATGGCGACCTCGCCAATCTGCGTCATGCAGCCACGAAAAGTCGTGCCGTATTTTTCAAACAACCACTTCCGCGCGACCGCGCCGGCCGCCACGGTGGGCGCTGTCATGCGGGCAGAAGCCCGGCCGCCGCCACGCGGATCGCGCAGGCCGTATTTGTGCAGGTAGCTGTAGTCCGCATGGCCAGGGCGGAAGGTTTCAAGAATATTGTTGTAGTCGGTGCTGCGCTGGTTGGTGTTCCTGATCAGCAGACAGATCGGCGTGCCGGTTGTCTTGCCCTGGTACACGCCAGACAGGATGTCGACGGCGTCGGGTTCGTTGCGCTGGGTGACATGGCGGCTGGTGCCGGGGCGCCGGCGGTCCAGGTCGGCCTGGATATCGGCCTCACACAAGTCCATGCCCGGCGGGCAGCCATCAATCACGCAGCCAATGGCCGGGCCGTGGGATTCACCAAAGTTGGTGACTGCGAAGAGGTTGCCGAGGGTGCTGCCAGACATAGTGCAGTAATTTTACCTGCCGGCTGGAACGCTTCATGCATGAACGCGGTGGCACAAATCGCTGCGCACTACCGGAGGGCACCATGCTTGATCGAACCGCCACCTTGTTCTCTCACGTCAAACCCGAAGACACCCACTTCAAAACCGATGGCCTGCGGGACTTTTTCCTGTACCGTGACCTAGGCATCGCCGAAGCCACGCACGGAAAAGTCATCGCGCACCTTGTTAAGGCCAACATGGCACCAGAAAAAGGCACGGGCTGGCACCGGCATGAAGCCGACTTCCAGATTGTCATCATGGTCAAGGGTTGGGCAAAGTTCATGTACGGCGACGAGGAGACTCTGGTCGCGGCCGGTGACTGCGTGCACCAGCGTCCGGGTATCAGCCACTATCTGTTTGACTACTCACCCGACATGGAATACCTCGAAATCGTTTCGCCGGCAGATTTCAAGAGCATTGATGTCGAGCCGGTGTGTGAAGTGCCCGCACCTACTCCCTGGAAATAGAGCCACCACACACCCCACTTCGAATAGTCCCCAGCCGCGGAGGATTTTGCAAGCAGTCAGGCAATGAGACAGCTGCGTCTATCGAAGCGAGGTGTTTGCCAGCAGGGGCCGCGGAACCGGCTTTGCCGGGCCGCAGGCGCAACAGCCCCCTCGGGGGCAGGAAGCGACACGCAGTGCGCGACCGTGGGGGCCTAAAACTCCGCGTCGAGCTCATCAAAATCATCAGGCTCTGTTTCCGCCGCCTTGACCCACTCCTGCATCACAGGTAGCGTCCACATCGTCGTGCAATAGGCAACGCATGTCTCGTCCAGCGGAATGTCATAGGTCCTGAAGCGGCTGACCACAGGCGCGTACATGGCGTCGGCCATGCCGGGTTTTTTGCCAAACAGAAACGGGCCGCCGTAGCGCGTCAGGCAATCCTTCCAGATGCCGATGATGTGTTTGACATCCGCATCGGCGCGTGACCAGGTTTTGAATTTCGGGAACACGGCCTTGATATTGAGCGGCATGGACGAGCGCATCGAGCTGAAGCCAGAATGCATTTCGCCACAGATGGCCCGGCAATGCGCCCGCGCAGCGATGTCGGTTGGCAATAAACCCGCTTTCGGCTTGATTTCATTGAGGTATTCGCCGATGGCCAGTGTGTCCCATACCTTGATGCCGTTATGCAGCAGGCTGGGCACCAGGATGGACGAGGAAAGCAACAGTATCTCGGCGCGCATGTCGACGTCATCCGGCGGCAACACCTTTTCGGTAAATTCAAGGCCGGAGAATTTCGCCAGCAGCCAGCCCCGCAAAGACCAGGCACCATAGTTTTTGCTGCTGAGGGTAAGAACGGCTTCGGCCATGAGGTGTCTTTCGCAAAGCTAACAAGCAGCGTTGAACGCCGGTCCCGCACCACAAAAGCGCTTGGTACGCCCACCATACCGCAAGCCCTGTGCCAGAAAGCCCCAACCGATGTAAGTCGCGTGTGCCCGGTTTGAAGCTGCATACGGGCTTTTGGGGCATGGCCCGTAAATTGCTCAGACTGAACACCCTGCCACCGCAGCAACCAAAGAAAGCAGCATGCTTTATCAAGCCTACCAGTTGCAAACCGACATGACCTCCCCCCTGCGGATGTTTGCCGAGCAGGCGAGTCTGGTGTTTGGCGCAGGCAAATCCGTCCTGCCTAGCCCACCCGGTGTTTTTTCCAAAGCATCGCAATCCAGCAGCAAACTGTCTGCCGCTTTCGAGGTTCTCGCGCGCCTTCGACTGACGCATGCTCGGCCAGCCTATAACCTGCCGAGCGTGGAAGTCGCCGGGCAAAGTGTGGCCGTGACGGAACACAAGATTTGTGAACTTCCATTCGGCACGCTGCTGCACTTCAAAAAAGCGATGATCAACCCTGGCCCGCGCGTCCTGTTGGTCGCGCCGCTGTCAGGCCACTTCGCCACCCTGCTGCGCGAGACTGCCCGGACGCTGCTGGCGGACCATGACGTGTACATCACCGACTGGAACAATGCACGCGATGTGTCCCTGTCTCAGGGCGAGTTTGAACTGGACCACTACACCGACTACCTGATCAAGTTCCTCGAGGTGATGGGCCCCAACAGCCACATGGTGGCGGTGTGCCAGCCCTGCGTGGCCGCCCTGGCAGCAGCAGCCATCATGGCTGAAGACGACAACCCGGCCCAGCCACGCAGCCTGACACTGATGGCCGGGCCAGTGGACTGCCGAGTCAACCCGACCGGCGTGAACGAGCTGGCCAACAGCAAGCCGATTGAATGGTTTGACAAAAACCTGGTGCACCATGTGCCCTGGCCGCACAAGGGCGTGATGCGCCGGGTGTACCCGGGCTTTTTGCAGCTCGCGGCTTTTTTGAGCATGAACCTGGAGCGCCACAAAAAGTCTTTCCAGGACCTCTACCAGCACGTCAAGGATGGCGAGTTTGAAAAGGCCCAGATCATCCGGACCTTTTATGACGAATACCTGGCGGTCAACGATCTGCCGGGAGCGTTTTACCTGCAGACGGTTGCAAAGGTTTTCCAGACCTATGACCTGCCGCGCGGCGAGTTGACATGGCACGGCCGTAAGGTGGACCTCAAGGCGATTCGGCGCACCGCCTTGCTGACAG
>JANYFF010000009.1 GCA_025362825.1 Polaromonas sp.
CAATGCCACCGCTTCACCCAGCGCTTTAAAGACAGCTGTACGGATCGCGACATTATCTATGTCCAGCCCAGCAGGCGTCGTAATAGGTTTGGTTGCATCGAACGGCACGCGCCAAACCTTGGGTATGTCTTTGGCTTTGCGCCAGAACTCCCGGAACAGGGTCGCACCATTAGCGCTACTGTTGCTGGTGCGATCCCAGACACCGAGCGTTTTGCAACCCACGGTTGCGTCGGCGGTCAGGGATGGAGCGGCGGCGCTACAAGCGGCGATCAAATCGTCCATCACCAAAAGAGCGGCCAGATTTTTATCTCGAAACAGGACGCTCCGCACCTCATCAACACCCATTTTGTCGCCAGGCAGGCCATCGGTGCCAGCGAGGCGGGCCTGAATTTCCAATATGCCGATTCGGGTACGCAGGCGCTGGATAGTACCGATATTGCCGACCAGCGGCGATACGCCAGGCATGGGCGTAATGGCTGGATTGCTAAGCCAATAGCTGTCGTTACTATTTTGTACCCAATCTGGCGTGATGATTACCGGCATCCGTGCTGCCGTGATGATGCCCGGTGCAGCAGCGGCGGGGTCTTTTGCCCAAGCGCAGGCAGCGCGTGCACCGTCAAGTATGGCCAGTCCGGCGGCATTGAAAAGCGCTGCAGCGCGTGGCGAAGGCGCACACGTTTTGAGCAGCTCGACCGAGACGTCGGGCACCACGGACAAATCGGCATACATTGCACTGCCGTTGCGATCCGCCGCAATGGTGTTGATCCACGGTATGCCCTGGTTGCCCATAGCTGTGCGAAGCTCACCAACATCACGGGCCAAAGCCATGTGCATCCAGCTGTCGGCCGAACGGACATTCAAGGTATTGGCATCTGCCAGCGCATAGGCTGTGTCGGTAGTCCATCCCAGACCTGCTGCAGGCAGCGAGACAACGGGGCCCCAGTCGGTGCTGTAAAAGTTACGGCTAACCTGCGTGGTGCCAGATGCACTGCCCCCCGGCATAGCAGGCAACGTCACTTTTTTGACGTTCATTTTTTTACGCTGACCATCCAGCACGTAGACCGTCGGGTCTGACGGGTCCAGTTTTAACTCGTATAAGGTAAAGCGCTTGCCGGTAGACACCGTATGCGTCCAGGCCACATCTTTGTTGAATCCAATCGAAACCACAGGGCTCAAGCCGCCAGTGGCGCCCATGATGTCCAGTTTTCCGGGAATGGTCAGATGCATTTGCCAAAAACGGTTGATACCGGTCCACGGAAAATGCGGATTTCCCAGTAATACGCCTGCGCCGTTTGGCGTGGCGTTTTTGCCAAAAGCCCAGCCGTTCGAGCCCAACTCCCCGCCATCGGGGTTGGCATTGAAGCTGTAGCGTGCCACTGTAAGCGCTGCCTGCTGCAAGTCAATTGGCGCTACGCTGGTTTTTGCAGTGGGCGGGGCTGCGGCCAGTACCGCGCCAGCCAGTGCGCCCAAACCGCCCTGAATCATCGATAGCTCCGTCGTCCGCGCCAAATCACCAGAGGTCATGGGTCGCACCCAAGGCTGGTTTCGGCAAGGCTCAGGCAGGTTGGCAGAGCTGGTATCTTGCAAATAACGGTTGTAGCCAGCGACGTAGCCGCGCAGGGCGGCTTTGGCGTCGGCGCTGATGGCGCTCGCCGCTCTGGCCAATGCGTCGTCGTCCATGTGGGCGCGTACAAACAGGTCAATCTGGGTATTGGTCAAAAGCCCCAATCCGAACTGTGAGGTGCTGTCTGCGCCCAGGTATTGCGAACGGTCACCGCGTGCGGTCAGCAAATAGTCGGCGGTTTGGCAGACGTTATCCTGCGCATGCGCGTAAGCAGTTCCGTAACCCACGCCCTCGTAGTCTGGTGCGGTGATGTGCGCCAGGCCATGTGTGGTTCGCTGGATTTGTACGCTACGCGACCCGGGTGAAGGCAAGCTGCTGCAAGCTGCAAGGGCAAGCACACAGGTGGCCGCGCCTGATATGGGCCACACGTTGAATCGCGAAAAATTTTGGCTTGATTGCATGGGGGCTAACGGTTGGTAAAAGTTAGCTCATTACAGCTGCTGCGCGGCGCCGTGTCACGCAGGCTTACCCGTGTTGCGACGGACGAGAGTTGTGCGCACAGCCTCATCAAACCAAAAGATAGCCAGTATCATCATCACACTGCAGATTTTTTGGCATTAACCGTCTCGAGAGATTAATCATGGATTTAGGTATTTCTGGCAAATGGGCCTTGGTGTGCGGCGCCAGCAAGGGTTTGGGTTTTGGCTGCGCCCAAGCGCTGGTGCGCGAGGGCGTGCATGTGCTTATAGTGGCGCGGGGCGCTGAAGTGCTGCAGGCAGCTGCGGCGAAATTGTTAGCTGACAGCGCCCGTCCTGCGGCTACCAGTGTGCAATTTGTGGCGGCAGACATCACTACGGTGGACGGCCGGACGGCAGTTTTTGCAGTGCGCAAGGACTTCGACATCGTCATCACCAATGCAGGCGGCCCACCGCCCGGCGACTTTCGAGACTGGGACCGCGATGCCTGGATCAAGGCTGTTGATGCCAACATGTTGACGCCTATCGAGCTGATTAAAGCCACGGCCGACGGTATGGCCGCGCGCGGCTTTGGCCGCATCATCAACATTACATCGAGTGCCGTTAAGTCACCGATTGATATTCTCGGCCTGTCCAACGGCGCGCGCAGTGGCCTGACGGGTTTTGTGGCCGGCGTCTCGCGCAGCAAACTGGCAGCGCAGGGCGTGACCATCAACAACTTGCTGCCGGGGGCGTTCGACACCGATCGCCTGAAGGGCACCATGGCAGGCGCCGCCAAAAAAACCGGCCAACCCATCGAGGCCCTGATGGATTCGCGCCGCAAAACCATTCCAGCCCAGCGCTTTGGCACACCGGAAGAGTTTGGTGCGATCTGCGCGTTCTTGTGCAGCACGCATGCAGCGTACATGACGGGGCAGAACGTGCTGGCCGACGGTGGTGCTTTCGGCGGGACTTTCTAGCCAGCCTAGCACCGTCGCGCCCCTGATGGGCGCGCTTTGCCTGCATGCATACGACCGCCGCTTGTGTCCGGAATCTTCAGAAATCTGCTGGTCACTTTTTTTGCGCTGTTTCATTGGCGCAGTGCGTCGCTGCATGCGCGTACGGAGGTCCGATTTTTTGTCACGTTTTTTGACACCGGTCTGAGCAGGCTCAAGAGCGACAAATACCTGCAACTGGCCGAAGCGGCGCAAATCGACTTCCTGATCAAAACGGCCTTAATGGGCAGTCTGCTCCGCAAAAGCTACGGTTTTGTCAACCTGTCGCAGTTGCTTCGGTTTGTCCGACCGGTCGGCACATGGCAATGTGTGAATGTAACCACGCAAATTATTTTTGCCGATGAGAAATGCGCTTACTTTCAGCATTTGTTCATGATGGGTCACGACGTGTGCGCGGAGGTATTGGTAAAAATGAAGTTCAAGAACGGGAATCTGACCGTCACGCCTGCCACATTGACGGGCGCCTTTGCTGGCGACAAGCCGGTTTTTCTGCAGCGCTGGGATGAGGCACTGGCTGCCGCTTCGGTGGCTTCACAATAGACGGTTATGAAAGCACCCAAAAGACTGCAGTCCCTGATTGAGGAAGGCCTGATCGACACCGTCGTGCGCCAGCTTATGAGCGGCAAGGAGGCCATGGTGTACGTCGTGCGTTGCGGCGACGAAACGCGCTGTGCCAAGGTCTACAAGGAAGCCACCGAGCGCAGCTTTCGCCAGGCTGTGGACTACACCGAAAATCGCAAGGTCAAGAATTCCCGACAGGCGCGTGCTATGGCCAAGGGCACTAAATTTGGCCGCGAGGCGCAGGAAGCCGCTTGGCAGAGCGCCGAGGTTGACGCACTGTATCGTCTGGCCGCTGCTGGTGTGCGCGTACCCAAGCCGTATAACTTTTGCGACGGCGTTTTGTTGATGGAACTGGTTACCGATGAAAACGGTGATGCCGCGCCCCGGCTGAACGATGTGGCCTTCACGCCGGTGCAAGCGCGTCAGCACCATGCCACCTTGCTGGTTGAAGTTGTCCGCATGCTGTGCGCCGGCGTCGTCCATGGCGACCTGTCGGAGTTCAACATACTGCTAGGGCATGACGACGGGGAGGACGGCCCCGTCATCATCGATCTGCCGCAGGCCATCGACGCTGCGGGCAACAACCACGCCAGCCGGATGCTGCTGCGTGATGTTGCCAACCTGCGCGGCTTCTTTGGGCAGTTCGCGCCTGAACTTTTGCCAACGCAATATGGGCTGGAGATATGGGACCTTTATCAGCGCGGTGTCCTTTATCCGGAAACGGTGCTGACCGGGCGCTTCGAGCGCCGCGCCGGAGCCGTAGACCTGAGCGGCGTGATGCGTGAGATTGACGATGCGCGGGGTGAAGAATCCGCTCGCCGCATTCGGATGCAGCAGCCTGGATAAAACACGCTGCTATATCTTGTGTAGCTACGGGCCACCGTTTCACGGGGGCCGCGGCCTTCTCTATCTGATTTTTTGATCAAGCCGGTCGAAAATTCAACGCGTCTTGGTGCCTTTAGGCGGCGCTGTTCCGGTTGCATTCGCTTGCAGCCGCGCGCCTTGCACCGGAGCCAGCAGCCGCGCGCAATCGGTGTCTTTGCCTGGCCCGGTTTCGATCAGCGGGATGAGCGCAGTGAGTGGATTAATTAACGCGAGCGCCACAGCCGAGCCAGCGCGCAGTATCAGCTTGCCCTTGTCCAGACCGTAGTCAGGATGGCGGAAACTGCCGTACAGGTGCACCGGGGTTCGCAGAGACAAGATACCGGGATTTTTGGGCTTGGGCGCAACGTTGATGTCAAACTGCTCGTCCTTCAGGCTGAAGGTGCCGCTGCCATCTATACGGGTCTGCGCGGTATCAATCACCATCAGCTGCGAGGTGCCAATGCCGTCTTTCACGTTGAATGCAATGCCGCCGCAATTGACCGCGATGTCTTTGTCGCCACCTATGAACAGCGTCAGCACCTTGCCGCCGTTAAGCCCGGAAATGGCATCGATCAGATTGGAAATACGGCCGTTGGCTATGGCCGCTGTCAGGCTGCCGTCGGCATTGGCGGCTGCATCTGCAATCGAGCTTCCGGTGCCGCTCAGGCGTATTTGCGCACCGATTTCACCGACGCCTTTGGCCACCGCAGGCATCGTGGGGAAGAGCCTAGCGACCTTGATATTGCGGAAGTCCACATTGAAGATCGAATGCAGGACTTTCTCCTGCCGCGCATCAATCGTGATGTCTGAAATGATGCGGCCACCTGCAAAACCGAACTCCAGTGGAGTCAGTTTGGCCACTGCATCATGCAGGCGGAAGGAGAACTTCATGTTTTCCACCGGCAGTGCATCAGGCGCATGCAAACTGGCAGCCGCATAATCGACTTCTGCGTCAATGGCCTTCAGGCGGTTGCCTTCAAATTTGCCCTTGGGCAGGATACCGTCCCCTTTTGCGGCGGTGGTGCCGGTCGGCAAGATCTTGTCGCCGCCGGTTTGCCGTTCTTTGGCCTGGGCCTGCTCGCGGGTGTTGGTGTCTGCCTGCTTTGGTTTTGCA
>JANYFF010000001.1 GCA_025362825.1 Polaromonas sp.
GAAAGGCCCCCACCAGCGCGCCAAAGGACGCATCGTTCCATTTGATGGCACCCTTGCGCGTCACGGCAATCGTCAGTGCCACCATGAGTAGCGCACACACCAGGTAGACCGCCATCAGACTGCCGTCCAGCAACTGCGCAATCGGCGTACTGGCCCCAAAGCGGTAGAGCATGCAGGGCAGCGCAAAAAACAGTACAAAGGTATTGAGCCCTGGTATCGCAGCCTGCGGCAGCAAGGCACGCCGCGCGGCAATGTAGCCACACAGCACCAGCGCAAAAAAGGGAAAGGTAATGAGGAGAATGCCTAGCACAAGACCCATTGTCACCGGCAATCCGGCCCCCCGGCCGAATGGCTATGATGCCCGCTGCCGCGCATTTTTATCCTGCGGTTCGCCCGTCCCCCTTTCCCTGCTTTCCTCCCGCCTGCCCGCATGTCTTCATCTCCTCCTGCGCACTCTGTTGCCTCGCCCCCCGGTGCGGGTCTGAATGCCGGCCTGAACCTGGCCCAGCAGGAAGCCGTGAACTACCTGCATGGCCCCTGCCTGGTGCTGGCGGGTGCTGGCTCAGGCAAGACGCGCGTGATCACGCACAAGATTGGCCGGCTGATTCAGTCGGGTCTTAAGGCCGAGCAGATTGCCGCGATAACTTTTACCAACAAGGCTGCCGCCGAGATGCGCGAGCGAGCCAAAACCCTGATCGGCAAACAGGCCAAGGGTGTGGTGATCTGCACCTTCCATGCGCTGGGTGTGCGCATGCTGCGCCAGGACGGCGCGGCGCTCGGGCTGAAGCCGCAGTTCTCGATTCTCGACAGCGACGACGTCACCAGCATCATCAAGGATGCGGGCGGCAGCACCGACGCAGCGACGGCGCGGCAGTGGCAATGGACCATCAGCGCCTGGAAAAACAAGGGTCTGAATTCGGCACAGGCCGCGGCACAGGCCAATGGCGATGAAGAGCGGCTGATTGCACGGGTCATGGGCCACTACGAAGAGCGCCTGACAGCCTACCAGAGCGTTGACTTTGACGACCTGATCGGCCTGCCGCTCAAGCTCCTGCAGGAGCACGAATCGGTGCGCGCCAAATGGCAGGCCTCGCTGGGCCATGTGCTGGTCGATGAATACCAGGACACCAATGCCACGCAGTACGAGGTGCTCAAGCTGCTGGTCGGCGCACGTGGTCGCTTTACGGCGGTGGGCGACGACGACCAGTCAATTTATGGCTGGCGCGGCGCGACGCTTGACAACCTCAAGCGCCTGCCGCAGGACTACCCCAACCTCAAGGTCGTCAAGCTGGAGCAAAACTACCGCTCGACCAGCGCCATACTGCGGGCCGCCAACAACGTGATTGGTCCCAACCCCAAGCTGTTTCCCAAGACCCTGTTCAGCGAACTGGGCGAAGGCGAGCCGGTGCGCGTGGTCGATTGCGACAGCGAAGAGCACGAAGCCGAGCGCGTGGTGGCACGCATCCAAAGCCTGCGCGCCGAGGGCACACTGCAAGCCGAAGGCGGGCAGTACCGCGAGTGGAAGGATTTTTGCGTGCTGTACCGCGCCAACCACATGGCCAAGCCTTTCGAGAAGGCTTTTCGCAAGGCCAATATCCCTTACAAGGTGTCGGGCGGGCAGAGCTTTTTTGACCGCGCCGAAATCAAGGACCTGTGCTGCTGGCTGCGCCTGCTGAGCAACAACAACGACGACCCAGCCTTCATGCGCGCCGTCACCACACCCAAGCGCGGCATAGGCCACACCACGCTGGGCACGCTGGGCACCTTTGCCAGCCAGTACAAGCTGAGCCTGTTTGAAGCACTGTTCAGCAACTCGCTGGGCTCGGTACTGCCGGCCAAGGCACTGGGCTCATTGCACGAATTTGGCCGTTACCTGAACGAAATCGAATACCGCGCCCGGCACACGGTGGGTGCAGAGGCGGCCAAGGTTTTTTTGCTCGACTGGCTGAAAAGCATTGACTACGAAAAGCATTTGTACGACGGCGAGGACAGCGAAAAAATAGCCGCTGCGCGTTGGACCAACGTGCTCGATTTTGTCGACTGGATGTCGCAGCGCTGCGGCGGGCAAATAGACGATACGTCCGGTGCTGTGACACAGGCGGCGACCAAGACCATGCTTGAAGTGGTGCAGACGATTGCGCTACTGTCGACCATCAGCGAACGCGAGGGCGACCAGAACGTGGTGACGCTGTCGACGCTGCACGCGGCCAAAGGGCTGGAGTGGCCGCATGTGGTGCTGGCCGGCGTCAACGAAGGGCTGCTGCCCTTCAAGCTGGAAGACGATGACGGCAGCGATGCAGTAAAAACCGAGAACCTTGCGCTGCGCCTGCAGGAAGAGCGCCGCCTGATGTATGTCGGTATCACACGCGCGCAGCGCACGCTGGCCGTGAACTGGCTGCGCCGCCGCAAGAAAAACCGCGACACCATTGCGGGGCTGCCGAGCCGCTTTATCGCAGAGATGGCGCTGGACAGAGCCACGGTGCGGGAAGACCCGCGCGAAAAGATCAAGGCATTGCGCGCAGAGTTCGCCAAAAAATCGGCCGATGCGCTGGCCGCTGCAGCAGCGTCACAAGCGCGCTAGCAGCGCACCGTTTAATGGATCAAATACCTAGCCACTTGCCGATATTCATCAGCGCAGCCTGGTCAAACTCGACAAAGCCCGGCACATTGAGTCCCTCCAGCCGCTTCTTGCCTTCAACACTTTGGTCCAGGCTGAGAAAGTAGGCCACCAGCTGGGCGCGCTGCGCATCGCTGACGTTGCTGCTGGCAATCAGGTGCTTGATCGGCACCGGCTTGCTGGTCGCCAGCACCTTGCCGCCCTTGTCCTGCCAGGCCTTGACGACCGCCCGCGAGGCGCTGACGCCAGCCGTCACGAATTTGTTTTCGATCATGAAAGGCACGGCCTCTTGCAGTTTCACGTAGGTGATTTCAAGCGGCTGCGGGCCCAGCGCATCGCGCAGCGTGGCGCGCATGATGACCGAGGTGATGGAATCTTCATCAGGTGCGCCAACTTTATGGCCCTTGAGCTCGGCCAGGGTCTTGAGCGTCGAATCGCCGCGCATCATGAAGGAGGCGCGGTATTCGGTGAAGCCCTTGGTCACCACCACCAGCTTGTAGCCGCTTTTGGCCATGGCTCGGATGGAATGGTGCGCCGGATGCACATAGGCGAGGTCGTAGCGCTGTGCAGCCAGGCCAGCGGCAAGCTCCTTGTAGTCCGTCACGGACTGCACCTTGACGGGCCGCTTGAGTACTTTGGCAAGGTCTTCAGACAGCTCACGAAAGCGCTCGACAGTGGCACCGGGATTGACGCGATAAGTCACGCCTTCGTTCACGGCAAACACCAGGGGTGCCTCCTGCGCGCAGGCCTGTCCTGCTGCAAAAACCAGGGCCAGCGCGACGAATTGCCGGCGAAGAAGTTGTCTTGAAGTCATTTTTTATCGTATTAATATCAACAAACCAGAAACAGGGGCGGGCCCTGTACTACAGATTTACAGGGGCTTTGCCTACAGCGGGCGTAGCCATAAGATGGTACGACGCAGCACGCTGCAAAATTGGTCATATGAATTCTCCCACCCTGCGATTTGCCGTTTTTTTTGTAACTATCTGCATCCTGAATCCAGCTGCCCATGCGCAAGCTGCCTTGAAAAAGCCCTGTCCACCGGCGGCGTCCATGCGGGCCGAACATCTATTCGGCGTCTGGTCGGTGCGTTTCACCAACCCACCTGCAGGCCTGCCTGCCGATGCCACGATGCGGCTGGAACGGCACGCCGAATTTACTGACAGCCTGGCCGGCACCGTGCGCCGTGTGCTGCCCGCTGCCGCTGGCTTGCCAAAAGCCGGAGGCCATGCAGCCAGAGCCGCTTTGGCCGGTGACCTCGACGAGGGCATGCTGCTGCTGGACGAATCGTCCGACAACGTCAGTATTTCAGGCACCTGGAATGGCGAGATGGTTGCAGGCTCCTGCGGCCGGGTCTTTCAGGGCATCTGGAAAGACAACAGCGCCAGCGCGCCGCCCAATGCGCCCGATGTTCCCTTCACCCTGCGCAAATTGCGCTAATTACGCCAATTTGCGCCGGTGGCGCGAATGGTGCTAGTTAACTGAATTCGCGACAGCCAACACGTCGATATGCAAAAACCCAAATCTCCCCCTCTTCACCCACTGAGCCTCTTGCCCGCCCTGTTGGGGCTAATGGCCAGCAGCGTGGCCAGCGCACAAACGGCGCCAGCAGCAAGCCCGTCACCAGCGACTACAACGCGGCCGGGCTGGCAGGTGTGCCAGGCCATGATGGGCGAGCAATCGGCACAGCTGAAATGCTTTCAGGACTGGGCAGCGGCACAATCCCCGATTGAGCGGACCCCGATGGACCCGGGCACCGCGCCCGTCCAGCAGGCAGAAAACCTCAAGGCCGCGCCTTTTCCGCTGCCGCCGCTGCTCAACACCAAGGCGCCCGACGGCAAGCCCATTGGCTGCCGCAATGACAAATACTCGTCGCTGTCGAGGTTCTGGGAGCTGCAACGCGGCACCGACTGCGATACCTTCTCGTTACGCGGTTACCGGCCCATCACGCTGGCGGTGGTGACGTCAGACAGCGTCAACACTCAGCCGTCCTCACCGGCTGCGGGCCACACGGCGGCCACGGCCCAGGCCTATAGCCGCAATGAAAACAAGATCCAGCTGTCCGTCAGGACCAAGGTGGCCAAGGGCCTGTTCAAGAGCGGCCAGAACGACGGAGATGACCACGACTCGCTGTGGTTTGGCTACACGCAGCAGAGCTATTGGCAGCTTTTCAATGGCGCAATTTCGCGGCCGTTTCGCAGCACCGACCACGAGCCCGAAGTCATTTATATCTACCCGCACCAGATCCCGCTGGGAGGTGGCTGGGACTACCGGCTGTCAGGGCTGGGCCTGGTGCACCAGTCCAACGGCCAGTCGTTGCCGCTGTCGCGCAGCTGGAACCGCACCTACCTCATGGGCGCCGCTGAAAAAACGCTGGGGCCCAACTCCAGCCTGACACTGCAAGGGCGAATCTGGAACCGCTTGCGCGAGTCGTCGGGCAATGACGACAACCCTGGCATTGAAAACTACATCGGCCGCGCAGAATTTACCGGCAACTGGCAGATCAGCAAAAACAACACCCTCGGCGTGACCGTGCGACATTCGCTGCGCGAGGAGGCCCGCGGCTCGACACGCGTTGACTGGATGCTGGCGCCACCATCGTCGCCCAACTACACCGGCCTGCGTTATCACCTGCAACTCTTCAGCGGTTATGGCGACAGCTTGCTGGACTACAACCGGAAGCGCGTTGTTCTGAGCCTGGGCCTGAGCCTGGTTGACTGGTAGGCGAGTCTGTCTCTGCAATCTCACTGCTACATTAGTTATAGCAATAGACGTCCGTTTTACCAGGGCTCCTGGTCTTTTTGATACCGGAAAAAGGCATTTCAGATAATTTTTCAGTGATTTGACGGTTCAGCATGCCTCGCTTCGCCAAAAGGTAGGCCCACAGCGTTTGCTTTAAGCTGCGAGGATGAATGAGCCGGCTGCGTTTACTCTGGGCTGCATCGTCGTCGGGCTGTTGCTGATTGCCAAGACGCTGGGCGGCTCCTTCATCGCGCGCCTGCCGATGAGCGCCGCGATGCTCTACCTGTGTGTCGGCATGGCGATCGGGCCCGTGGGGCTGGGCCTGCTGAAGCTGGACGCCTTTAAAAACGTCGCGCTGCTGGAGCGGCTGACCGAGGTGGCCGTGCTGGTCTCGCTTTTTACCGCCGGCATGAAGCTGGATCTCTCGCTGTCGGACAGGCGCTGGCGAATCCCCGTGCAACTGGCCTCGGCGTCCATGGTGATGACGGTGGCAGCCATCGCTGCCGTCGGTTTGTGGTTGCTGGACTTGTCGCTGGGTGCATCGGTGCTGCTGGGGGCGATCCTGGCGCCCACCGACCCGGTGCTGGCCTCCGACGTGCAGGTTACAGACCCCGGCGACCGCGACCGCCTGCGATTTGGCCTGACCGGCGAGGGTGGACTCAACGACGGCACCGCTTTTCCGTTCGTGATGCTGGGCTTGGGGCTGCTCGGGCTGCATGACCTGGGCGACTACGGCTGGCGCTGGTGGGCCATAGACGTGCTGTGGGCCGTCACCGGCGGACTCGGACTGGGCTATCTAATGGGTACGCTGGTCGGGCGTGCCATCATCAACCTGCGCATGCGCCACCACGAAGCCCTGGGTTCGGATGAATTCATTGCGCTGGGCCTGATTGCGTTGACCTACGGGCTGGCCCTGGTCACCGAAACCTACGGTTTCCTTGCCGTATTTGCTGCCGGGCTGGCCCTGCGCCGCATTGATGAGCCGAAATCTGCAGCACCCACGCCCGCTGCCAGCGCTACAGAGCTGAGCAGTTCAGAACAGGAGGCCGCGGGCGACCAAGCGCCAGCCCACATGATGCAGCAGGTGCAGCGCTTCAACAGCCAGCTGGAAAGCTTTCTGGAAGTCGCCATCGTGCTGGCCGTGGGCGTACTGGTGACGACCGTGAAATTCCGCCTTGAGGTGCTGTGGTTTGTGCCGCTGCTGTTCCTGGTCATCCGGCCACTGGCGGTGACCGTTGGCCTGGTCGGCCTGTTGGGCAGCGACATCAAGACCTCGCAACTCCGACTGATGGGCTGGTTCGGCATACGCGGCATCGGCTCGCTGTATTACCTGCTGTATGCGATCAGCCACAAGATCGAGCCAGTGCTGGCGCAGCGCTTGCTTTCGATCACACTGGCAGTGGTGATGGCCTCAGTGATCGCGCACGGGATTTCGGTGACGCCCTTGATGAAGCGCTATGAAGCGCGCAAAAAAGCGCCACGGTCTCGCGCCAGCAAAAAAGCGCGCAAGTGAATGTTGTTGAGCGCCTCAGGAGCGCGGACAGGGGAAAAAGCCGAATTTGGAGGAAATAAGTGCTGCAGCGCCTGCTTTTTCGGCACCTGTTGCTACTTATTTTATAGCAGAAGGTTTTTTCATCACACCGCCATGCAAACGCATGGATGGACAAGCTGGAAGACGCTGATCGTAGCCCGCAAGATCACTGCCCACTAAAGCAAACGGCACAGCCTCAGTCAGTCAGTCAGTCAGTCAGTCAGTCAGTCAGTCGGCCGGCCGGCCCCAGCTTAAGCGCAAGTTCAAGCCGCGTCTCGCGTTTGATGATTTCGCCGACTTTTTGCTCTGCGCTGCGCGGGCCTGGGGATGGGGTCATTTCATGACCCTCTGGCGCGCATTGAGCATCTCCAGGTCGGCCATCATCACCAGCAGCGCATTGTCCGACTTGCGGAAGGCGCTGAGGTTATTGACGGATCTCAGTATGGCTTTTCACTGTCGTTGCCAGCGCACCAAGTTCGACCACGAACTTCTTGAAATACTGACGCAATACAGCGGACAGTGCGAGGCCCCAGACCGAGTGGCGACTCGGGAATGTCCGGCGACTGCCACACAAACTTGCATCCACCAAGCAAAACGCCCACATAAAGTGGGCGTTAGCTAACTGGGATGGTTACCAAGATAATGGTTGCGCGGGCAACTTTGGGTTATGAGGTTTCAAACCTAACGTGTAGATCGTTAGGTTTTATTTGGAAGTCTCACTTTTCGGCCTTCGCTTTTGACTGTCGAAAAATTGCGCGCCTATCCGGGAATCTTAAGCTTTTTGGAGGTTCTTTGTCAACTAGCGAGCGCTGTGACCCTCTTCGTTTGAGCTCACTCACTCTCGAACAACCCGTCACAGGCAAGTCGACCTACCGGCGAACGCGATGGCGGTCTGGGACTGGCAAAACTGGCTTGCGTTACGTACGCTCAAAGCGCAGAAATTCCCCCGGTCATACTGATGGCCTGCCCGGTAATCTTCGCGGCGGCTGGAGACGCCAAGAAGACGGCAAGGCCAGCCAGTTCTTCTTTGCTAACGACGCCAAGTGCGGCCATTTTTTCCGCCTTTGCGAACAGACGGCTGGAGAAAGGGTCCGCTAGCACCTTGCGGTAATGATCCGTGCCGCTGGTCATCGACGGCGTCAAAACATTTGCCCGGATACCGTCACGCTTGCCCTCGACGGCTAGCGCACGCGTAAACATTACGATACCAGCCATTGCCGCACCAATTACACATTCTCCTGGCGTCGGAATTTTTGCAGCATCGGAGGCGATGTTGATGATTGTGCCGCGGCCCGCATCGCGCATTATTGGGAGCGCTGCCGCGCAACACAGAATCTGCGCGAAAAGACAGCGTTGCAAGATGCCGGGGATGTCACTGAGCGGCGTTCGGTACAGCAGTTGTGGCAGATCGTTACCACCGGTCGAGTTAATGAGCACGTCAATCCGGCCAAATTCTTGGACCGCGTGGGCCATCACGTTTTGTGCCGTGTCGGCGATGCTGACATCGCCAATTGCGAGGATCACGCGCGCGGCCGGAAACCGCAGCTGTATTTCGGCTTGCGCGGCGGCGGCACGCGCGGGGTTGCGTCCGTTGAGAAGCACGCCCGTCGCGCCAGCCTCAAGCAGGGCTTCAGCACAAGCACGGCCGATGCCGCTAGTGCCACCAGTGACAACGACCATCGAACCATTAAGCATGGAGTTCTCCCAAGTCATGACAGGATCCTACGGGCCAGGCGCAAGTGGGGTGCGTCGACCATTTTGCCGTCTATGACGGCCAGCCCGCCGTTTGCCAACGCAGCAACGACACGCACTGCCCACTCGCGGTCGGATTCGCTTGGAGTGAATGCGCGCTGAATCGGAGTAATCTGGGCCGGATGGATTGCTGCTTTTGCAGTAAAACCGTCCTTCTGGGCCTGCGCCGATTCTGCTGCCAGCGCCTCAAGGTTGGTGTAGTCGACGTGAACTGCGTCAATTGCACTGCATTCAGACGCCGCAGCCGCCAATAGAGTTAGGTTACGCGCCAGCTGGAATGGCGCACGATAAGTGCCGTTGTCGTCGCGGTTCCGAGCCACACCCAGATCACCGGCGAGATCTTCGCCGCCCCACATCATTGCTCTTAACCTCGGAAGGGGACGGCGGAACTCAAACAGCGCCAGAACCGATGCTGCGGTTTCGGTGACGATCGGGACGATGCCGAGTTGCCCATCGTTGGACCGCGCGGCCTGCTCGCGTGCGGTCAACGCGCGCCCGAGCCTTTCGATGTCAGCGATACCGCACGCCTTCGGCACCACCACCCCAGCGATCGCATTTATTGGCAGGTGCGCAATGTCCAAATCAAAATGTTGACTGTCCAGCGCGTTTACGCGGATCCAGCAACGACTAGCTGGCACGTTCGAAGCGGCAAGCATAGCAACTGTAATCGCTCGCGCTGCCGGTTTTTCCGCCGGCGCGATCGCGTCTTCCCAGTCAAAGATCAACGCATCAGCATTGCCGGCGAGCGCACGTTCTATATTTCGCGTGTTGTCACCAGGAACAAACAACCAGCAGCGTGGTGTGCTCATGCTGGTTTGCGCAGCATAAAGGCCGCGCGCGTGCAGCGTGCTACCTCCACGCCGTCCTGATTCCATGCGTGATGTGTGAATTCAACAATGCCAGCCTCCGGACGCGACTTGCTCTCGCGGAGGAATGCGACGTCGGTTGTCACTCCCAGCGTGTCGCCGTAGAAGACCGGCGCCGGAAATAGGACGTCTTTCATCCCCAGGTTAGCGATCGTCGTTCGCAACGTCGTCTCGGCTACCGAGATACCGATCATCAGCCCAAGTGTGAATAGACTGTTGACCAGCGGTCGCCCGAACTCGGTCTTGGCAGCGAAATGCGCGTCGATGTGCAATGGTTGGGGATTCAGCGTCATCGTTGAGAACTGAACGTTGTCCCATTCGGTGACAGTGCGTGTCAGTGCGTGTTCGAAATGCATTCCAACTTCGAATTCCTCGAAATAAAGTCCGCGCATTGGAGCTCCTCGGTTATGTTGACGGTGGATATTCATGGCGACGTCATTCGGCTTTTGGTTCGGTCAGCGGTTCGAGCTGCACCAGCGTCTGACCTCGGGCGACGATGTCGCCGATCGCACAACGCAGTGTGGCGACGGTGCCGTCCCGCGGTGCGACCAGGGGAAAGATCAGCTTCATAGATTCCATAACCACCAAAACGTCGCCCGCTTGCACCTGTGTACCGGAGGTGACGTTGATTACGGTGACCGCGCCCGGAAGCTCAGCAAGGATATCGCTACCCGACGAACTGGTTTTTCGATCAACACGCGCGAGCGCTGCTACCTCACTGAGTACCAGCAGTTGCCATCGCGTGCCACGGTGATTAACGACGGTCATGTCCCCGTCGCGCGAGAGCAGGAATTCGCTCGGCATGCCGTGTTGGGCGGTCAGGCGCAGACGCTCGGGTGAGGGCCACTCGACGGTGACCATCATTGCAGGTGCGTCGTCGATCTCGATCCGCAGACGGTTACCGTCGCGTGCGATACCGATCACTGTCTCTGTGCTGTCGTTGATCACCCGCACACGGGCGGTAGCACTGCGACCAGCGGCAGCCATGAAACGGAAGCCTCCCTGACGCTGCCAGTAGCCATTCGGGCTGGCGCTACCGG
>JANYFF010000016.1 GCA_025362825.1 Polaromonas sp.
CTTCAGACCCGCCACGGCCAGCGCGGTAAAAAGTTGGTCGGCAGGCGAGCCAAGTGCCGGAATCAACACCAGCAGTGGCACGACGGCCAGGTCTTGAAACAGCAACACACCCATCACGCGCTTGCCGTGCTCAGACTCCAGCTCCAGCCGCTCAGACAGCAATTTGACGACGATGGCGGTACTGCTCATGGCCATGGCACCCGACAGTGCCAGTGCGGTTTGCCATTCCATCTTCCACAGTGTGGGCGCCATGCTGGCCAGAAAAAGCGAGCCCAGTGTCGCCAGCACAATGGTCAGCACCACCTGCAGCAGGCCGAGCCCGAAAACATGGCGCCGCATGGAGCGCAACTTTGACAGGTTGAATTCGAGCCCGATCACGAACATCAGGAACACCACGCCGAACTCCCCAACGTGCTGCACGCCTTCGGCATTCTGGGACAGCGCCAGCGCATGCGGGCCGATCACCACACCGACCGCCAAGTAGCCCATCATGGGCGGCAATTTCAGCGAACGGCAAGCCACCACACCCAGCACGGCGGCCAGCAGGTACAGGATGGTGAGTTCAAGTCCGCTCATGGGCCGATGGTAGCTGATGGGTTAGCCGCGGCCGGCTCTATAGAATGCTGTGATGAGTTTTGATGCTGTCCCTTTTGATGCCGAGCAGGCCCTGACCTTGGCCCGCAAAACTTTCGAGATAGAAGCCGCTGCAGTACTGGGCCTGGCGGGTCGCGTCGGTCCAGAATTTGCGCAGGCTGTGCAGCTCATGCTGGCCTGCCGCGGCCGGGTCGTCGTGATGGGCATGGGCAAAAGTGGTCACATCGGCCGCAAGATAGCGGCCACGCTGGCATCGACCGGCACGCCGGCCATGTTTGTGCACCCTGGCGAAGCCAGCCACGGCGACCTTGGCATGGTCACCGATGCCGATGTTGTGCTTGCGATTTCCAACAGCGGTGAAAGCTCGGAGCTCACCTCCCTCCTGCCGGTGCTGAGCCGCCAGGGCGTGCCGCTGGTTGCCATTACGGGCGGCCTGCAGTCGGCACTGGCGCGTCAGGCGCTGGTTACCCTCGACAGCAGCGTCGAACAGGAAGCCTGCCCGCTAAACCTTGCACCGACGGCTAGCACGACCGCGCAGCTGGCGCTTGGCGACGCGCTGGCGGTGGCGCTGCTTGATGCGCGCGGCTTCAGGGAAGAAGATTTTGCCCGGTCACATCCCGGCGGCGCGCTTGGGCGCAAGTTGCTGACGCATGTCAGTGATGTCATGCGAAGCGGTGATGGTGTGCCGCAGGTCAGCCTCGACACCAGCTTCACCGACCTGATGCGCGAGATGAGCGTCAAGGGCCTGGGCGCATCGGCGGTGGTGGACGGCGAGCGCCGTGTGCTGGGCATTTTTACCGACGGCGATTTGCGTCGGCTGGTTGAAAAAGGCGTGGACCTGCGCAACGCGCTGGCCGGCGACGTGATGCACACCAAGCCGCGCACCGTGCGCTCCGGCGCGCTGGCGGTGGAAGCCGTGGCCCTGATGGAGCGCTACCAAATCACCAGCGTGCTGGTCGTCGACGACCACGGCTTTTTATGCGGCGCGCTCAATACCAATGACCTGATGCGGGCGAAAGTTATTTAAAGGTATGTGGCCCCCACATTCGCTCACGTCGTGTAACTCTCTGCCCCCCGAGGGAGCTGGCCTCGCTTGGGGCGGCCCTGCGCTGGCGGCCTTTCCTTTCAAGCCGGACAACTTGCGTGTATGACACCGGCCCTCAAATTTTCCGCTGAACTGCTGCTCAAGGCGCAGGGCGTCAAGGTCGTGTTCTTTGACGTGGATGGCGTGCTAACTGATGGCGGCCTGCTCATGACCGAACACGGCGAGTCCATCAAGCGCTTCAACACGCTGGACGGCCACGGCCTGAAGCTGCTGCAAAAGGCCGGCATCACCCCCGCCGTCATCACCGGCCGCGACAGCCCTGCCCTGCGCGCCAGGTTGCAGGCACTGGGCATCGTGCACGCGCATTTTGGTACCGAAGACAAGCGACCCGCCGCTGACATCACGCTGCAGGCGCTGGGGCTGGACTGGTCGCAGGCCGCTGCGATGGGCGATGACTGGCCGGACCTTCCCGTGATGCGCCGCGCTGCCGTAAGCTGCGCTCCGCCCAACGCCCATATCGAAGTCACAGCCGTCGCCGATCATGTCACGGCTGCCGCTGGTGGCCACGGTGCTGCACGCGAATTTTGTGATTTGCTGCTGGTGGCCAGCGGCCGTTATGCTGATTTGTTGCGGGAATACAGCGCATGACGCCAGCGCTGGCTGGCAAGCGGCCGTCTTCAGCGAATGGATTGCGCCAGTCCTGGCGGCAAGTGCTGTTTCTGTGGGATCGCGTCTCCATTTACCTGCCCGTCGTGCTGATGGGGGCGCTGGCGCTGGGCACCTACTGGCTGGTGCGCAACTCGCCGGTTTTCAACGCACCCGAGGCGGCCAAGGAAGCCCGGCACGAGTCTGATTACTTTATGCGCCAGTTCACCATCAAGACGTACGACGAAGCCGGGCTGCTCAAAAGCGAGATTTATGGCACTGAAGCCCGCCATTACCCGGACACCGATACGCTGGAGATCGACAACGCCCGAATCCGCAGCGTGAGTGCGGAGGGTCGCCTCATCGTCTCAACCGGCAACCGTGCGCTGACCAATGGTGATGGCTCCGAGGTGCAGCTGATTGGCAATGCACGTGTGGTGCGCGAGGCCAGCAAGGATGCCGCCGGCAACGACTTGCCGCGCATGGAGTTCCAGGGCGAATTTCTGGATGCTTTTGTGAATGACGAGCGCGTCAAATCCCACAAGCCGGTGGTGCTGACGCGTGGCGGTGACCAGTTCACGGGTGACGTGTTTGCTTACGACAACCTCACCGGCGTGGCCGAGCTCAAGGGCCGCGTGAAGGGCCTGCTGGTGCCAAGAACCACCGTGCGCCCCGGGCGTTAGTCTCCTGTAACAGCAAAGGAGTTGGTCATGGCCAGACTTGTTTTCATCACCGGCGCATCCAGCGGAATCGGCCAGGCGCTTGCGCTGCGGTTTTTTCAGGCGGGTTACCGGCTGGCACTGGTTGCGCGCCGCACGGCAGAGGTCAAATCATGGGCAGATGTCCATAAAATAGGCGCTGGTAGCTATGAAATATATAGCGCTGACGTTGCAGATATCGACAGCATCGTGGCCGCCGGCCGAGATTGCATGGCGCGCCAGGGCTTGCCGGACGTGGTGATTGCCAACGCTGGCATCAGCATCGGCATGGACACGGGTATGCGCGAAGACCTCGACGTGATGCGCCAGACCTTTGCAACCAACAACATCGGCCTTGCTGCGACTTTTCACCCTTTCATCGACGCCATGACCGCACGCGGCACCGGTGCGCTGGTGGGCATCGGCAGCGTCGCTGGCATTCGCGGCCTGCCCGGGCATGGCGCCTATTGCGCCAGCAAGGCCGCGGTGATTGCTTACTGCGAAAGCCTGCGCGGCGAAATCCGCGATTCGGGTGTGAAGGTGGTGACGATTTGTCCGGGCTACATCGACACGCCGCTGACGCAAAAAAACAGCTATTCCATGCCCTTCCTGATGAAAGCCGATGTCTTTGCCAGCCAGGCGTTTGCGGCGATTGAAGCCGGCAGCAGCTACCGCGTGATTCCCTGGCAGATGGGTGTGGTCGCCAAATTGCTGCGGCTGTTGCCGAATGCGGCTTTCGACAAGGCGCTGTCGGGCCGGCCGCGCAAGCCGCGGCAGGTCAAGAGCTGAGATCGCCAGCCGTGCGCTATCAAAACAATAGCTAAAGACCTAGATATTCCGGGGGCTGCAAAGCAAAAAGGCTTCAAAACTTGGGTCTTGAAGCCTTTTAAGCCTTACTTCAGTTTTTCAATTGAAGCTGGGCAGTAATTAACGGGTCAGGGCTTAGTAGCCGCCGCGTCCACCGCCGCCGCCACCGCCGCCGGAACGACCACCGCCGCCACCGCCGCCGTACCCACCACCACCGGAACGGTCACCGCCGCCACTGCCGCCGCCACCGTAGCCGCCACCACCACCGCCGCCGAAGCCGCCACCAGTGCGTGGGGGACGCGCTTCCATCGGACGGGCTTCATTCACAACAACGCTACGGCCGCCCAGAGGCTGACCATTCATGCCGGCGATTGCAGCTTGCGCTTCGGCGTCGTTGCCCATTTCCACAAAGCCAAAGCCCTTGGAGCGGCCGGTGTCGCGTTCCATCATGACTTTAGCGCTGGTGACAGCGCCGAACTGGCCAAAAGATTGTTGCAAGTCTTCGTCGCGAACTGTGTATGGCAGGTTGCCGACGTAAAGTTTGTTGCCCATGAAGGGACTCCTCTAAAACACAATAACAAAAGCGATGGGGTCCCGAAAGCACAACAAATCTACAAACGTACCGCTGTAGCGCGCGAAACTGACCGATCACCTAACCTGTGCGAATGCGTACATTCACAGCCGCATATTATGCGCGAGATGACCAAATAGCAATCAACTATGGTTAACACCTAGCTGGCGTTAAATAATGAATACTTTCTAGATAGCGTCATCTTCGCCCGTGTAACTGCGCCACTTTCCCATGGCCGCCCGCAGCGTCAGAATCTGGTTTTCGAACCTTGGGCAGGCCTTACAGGCCAGCAAATGCAGTTTCAGGGCGACATGGTCCGGCAGCGCCAAGGCGCGGTCTTCCCGGGCGATCAGCAGCGCGGCAGCTTCGCGGCAGGTGCGTCTGAGGGGAATGATGCTCGAAGCCACGCTAAAAAAGTCCCGGTTCAAAACGGGTCGGGAAATCGCCGGCCGTCAAACACCGGTTTTGCCAAACCACTGGATGTTCAGGCATTCCTGCAAACGCAGCCGGGCGCGGTGCAGCTGGACATACAGGTTGGTCGGCGTCAGGGCCA
>JANYFF010000027.1 GCA_025362825.1 Polaromonas sp.
GCCGTGGCGCAGGCCAGCCACCCGTTGTGGTGTACGACAACGTGCGCAAGCTCTATGGTGATTTTGTGGCCATCGACGGTGTGTCGGTGCAAGTTAACAAAGGTGAAGTGATGTGCCTGATCGGGCCGTCGGGATCAGGCAAATCCACCTTGCTGCGATGCACCAATGCGCTGGAGACAGTCGACGGCGGGCGCGTGCTGTTTGACGGCATTCCGCTGCCAAGCGCTGAGGCCGAGGCGCGCAAGGTGCGTCGCCGCATGGGCATGGTTTTCCAGAATTTCGAACTGTTCCCCCACAAGAACGCGTTGGATAACGTGGCTATCGGGCCCCTCACAGTTCTGGGTATGCGCGAAGACAAAGCGCGTGAACGTGCCATGAAACTGCTCGAAAAGGTAGGCCTGGCCGACAAGGCCTATAGCTTTCCGAGTGGGCTTTCTGGCGGACAGCAGCAACGCGTAGCGATAGCCCGCGCGCTGGCGATGGAGCCAGAAGTGATGCTATTCGACGAGCCAACGTCTGCGCTGGATCCGGAAACCATCGGCGAGGTTCTCAATGTGATGAAGCGGCTGGCCGAAGAAGGCATGACCATGGTGGTCGTTACCCACGAGATGGCGTTTGCCCGCCGTGTTGCCAACTGGGTGGTGGTGTTTGACCACGGCAAGGTCGTGGAACAGGGGCCGCCAGTCCACATTTTTGAAGCGCCAACTTGCGAGCGCACGCGAGAGTTCCTCGGGCATCTCGGCTGGAACGGCTAAAACGCCTAAAACGCCTAAAACGCTTTATCTTCTCTGCCTGTTTTCCTCAACCCCGCACAATCACAACACCGAGGTTTCCGAACATGAAAATCACCAACGCCCGCGTCATCGTTTGTTCACCCGGCCGCAATTTCGTCACACTGAAAATTGAGACCGACGAGGGCCTGACGGGCATCGGCGACGCCACTTTGAACGGTCGCGAGTTATCCGTGGTGAGTTATCTCACCGAACACGTCATCCCCTGCCTCATCGGTCGGGACGCGCATCAAATTGAAGACATCTGGCAATACCTGTACAAAGGCGCTTACTGGCGCAGGGGCCCTGTCACGATGAGTGCTATTGCTGCTGTATACACCGCACTGTGGGACATCAAGGCCAAGGCGGCTAATATGCCGATGTACCAGTTGCTCGGTGGCAAAAGTCGCACCGGCGTGATGGTGTACGGTCACGCCAATGGCAAGGATATAGGCGAGACCGTCGATGAGGTGCTTCGCTACAAAGAGATGGGCTACAAGGCCATCCGGGCCCAGAGCGGCGTACCGGGTCTTGAAAAGGTTTATGGGGTTGGCCGCGGCACCATGTTTTACGAGCCGGCTGACGCCGATCTACCGAGTGAGCATGACTGGAGTACGGAAAAGTACCTTTTACATGCGCCAAAGCTTTTCGCTGCTGTACGCGACGCTGTGGGGCCGGACGTGCACCTGCTGCATGACGTGCACCATCGCCTCACACCGATCGAGGCCGGCCGCTTGGGCAAGTCGCTTGAGCCGCACCATCTGTTCTGGATGGAGGATGCCACCGCAGCGGAAGACCAGGATGCTTTCCGGCTGATACGCCAGCACACCACAACGCCGCTGGCAGTAGGCGAAATCTTCAACTCCATCTGGGACTGCAAGGATCTGATCAGCAACCAGCTGATCGACTACATCCGCACGACAGTTGTGCATGCAGGTGGCATCACCCATTTGCGGCGCATTGCGGACTTTGCGGCGATGCACCAGGTGCGTACCGGGTGCCACGGCGCGACGGACCTCTCACCGGTTTGCATGGGCATGGCCCTGCATTTTGACCTTTGGGTCCCGAACTTCGGCATTCAGGAATACATGCGGCATACGGAGCAGACCGACGAGGTGTTTCCGCATGCCTACACCTTCAAGGACGGCTTCATGCATCCCGGTGAAGCGGTCGGCCATGGTGTGCAGATCAATGAAGAGTTGGCCGCGAGATACCCTTATAAAAGGGCCTATTTGCCGGTTAACCGCCAGGCGCACGACGGTACGCTGTGTAACTGGTAACTGGGTAGCGGGGAAAGTTGACCAAGACGGCCAGAACGTCCTAACGACCGAGCCGACCGCTGCCAGTGCTGTGCGCCGCATCAAGCTCCTGCTGCAACGCCCGGCTCAGGCCTCCAAGGGTTTTAATCTTGCGATTGGCTTCTCGCAAATGGTCGGACAGGCGCTTTGCGATGGCTAGCACCAACCGGGCTGACACGGAAGGATGCTGCTTTATGAGCGCAAGCAACGCCTCGCGGGAAAGCAGAGCCACCAGCAGGTCGGTGGTGGCGGTACAAGTGGCCGAGCGCGGTGAGCCATCGAGCACGCCCATTTCACCGATCAGGCTACCCGGGCCGATGATAGACATGACCACGCTGTCATCCATGGAGGTCACCTCGTTGTCAACCAACACCTCGCCGTCCAGAATGAGCATCATGAAGTCGGTGTGGGTAGCTTCCCCCTCCTTAATCAACACGGTACCCTGCTTGACTTTGTTGAGCGCCATGCTGGACACAACGGTGCGCGCGTCAGCTTGACTGAGGTCTGCAAGCGCAGACGGCGTCACCAGCAATTGCGCTGCTTTTTCCTGGTTGGCATTTTTAAAGGGCCTTGAGTGTCGCGTAAAAAACATGTCTTGATTGTAAAAGACCACATGGCGGACGTATGCTCGCGCATTGCAACTTGAAGGGTTTCTCTTCACCGCGGCACCGCATTGAGCTTTGTGCAAAGCCTGCCCGCACGCTTGCGGCACATATTGCCGTTGCGGCCATGCGCGTTTGACGCGAGACTGGCTGGTGACCGCTGCGGTGAGGGGCCGAAGACATCTCTGGTTAAAAAAAGAAAACCGCCCGAAGGCGGCTATTTTTTTGACCTAGAAAAGGTTATTTTTTCAGTCGGTACTTACGCAAGGCAGCAATCTGGGCGGCCATGACCGCAAGTTCAGATTGCGCCATGGCGATATCAATATCGCCCTTGGCGTTTTTCAGGGCCTCTTCAGCTGCTGCCCTGGCTTCAAGGGCTTTGGCCTCATCGAGATCTTTGCCGCGAATGGCCGTATCGCTCAGCACCGTCACGCAATGCGGCTGGACTTCCAGCAGGCCGCCGGCCACGAACACGAACTCTTCAGTCCCGTCGGCTTTTTCGATGCGAACAGCACCGGGCCGGATACGTGTGATGAGGGGCGTGTGGCGCGGATAGATGCCCAGTTCGCCCGCCTCGCCAGGCAAGGCCACAAATTTGGCTTCGCCCGAAAAGATCGACTCTTCGGCAGATACAACGTCGACGTGAATGGTTGTTGACATAAACGTTCCTTAAATTAAAGTTTCGAGAAAGCAAGCAGTTGGGGTGAGCCGCTAGGCGCTGCGCAGAAATGTGCAGATGCACATTGAGCACAGCAACCACGCGGATCGCCCAAATGCGCCGCTTTATCAGACTTTTTTGGCTTTCTCGAATGCTTCGTCGATCGTTCCAACCATGTAAAACGCCTGCTCCGGCAAATGATCGCACTCGCCGGCAACAATCATTTTGAAACCGCGGATGGTTTCCGACAGCGGCACATATTTGCCTGGTGAGCCGGTAAACACCTCAGCGACGTGGAAAGGCTGGCTCAAGAAACGCTGGATCTTGCGGGCACGGGCCACAGCAAGCTTGTCGTCTGGAGCGAGTTCGTCCATCCCAAGGATCGCAATGATGTCTCGCAATTCTTTGTAACGCTGCAAGGTGCCTTGAACCGCGCGGGCTACGTTGTAGTGCTCTTCACCCACCACATTTGGATCGAGCTGGCGGCTGGTCGAATCAAGCGGATCGACTGCGGGGTAAATGCCCAGCGAAGCAATGTCACGCGACAGTGCGACGGTCGAATCCAGGTGGGCAAAGGTCGTTGCAGGTGACGGATCGGTGTAATCATCGGCAGGAACATATACGGCCTGGATGGACGTGATCGAACCAACCTTGGTTGACGTAATACGCTCTTG
Source organism: Polaromonas sp. (assembly GCA_025362825.1). Classification (GTDB taxonomy): domain Bacteria; phylum Pseudomonadota; class Gammaproteobacteria; order Burkholderiales; family Burkholderiaceae_C; genus Polaromonas. The sequence continues at coordinate 4,003 of JANYFF010000027.1, forward strand.
CAGGCGGCCCATTTCTTCTGCCAGCGTGGGCTGATAACCCACAGCAGAAGGCATGCGGCCAAGCAGTGCGGACACCTCGGTACCGGCCAGCGTGTAACGGTAGATGTTGTCAACGAAGAACAGGACGTCCTTGCCTTCGTCGCGGAAGGACTCGGCAATCGTCAGGCCGGTCAGTGCAACGCGCAGACGGTTGCCTGGAGGCTCATTCATCTGGCCGTAGA
>JANYFF010000034.1 GCA_025362825.1 Polaromonas sp.
ACCGTGGCGATCTCCTCGAATTGCTTGGTCAGCTCGCGTCCAACGGTGACGGGTCTGTCGCCAAGCACGGCCATGGCCTGCGCGAGTGCCTCGATGCGGTGCGGCGCTTCAAGGATGACAACAGCGCGCGACTCGGCCTGCAGCAGCGCAATCGCCTGGTCGCGCTCGCCGGCCTTGCTGGGCAGAAATCCGCTGAAGATGAATCCTGAATCACCGGATAGGCCGGCGGCGCTGAGCGCAGTCGTCACGCTGCTGGCACCCGGCAGCGGCATGATGGCCAGCCCGGCGCCTCGTACGGCGGCCACCAGTCGTGCGCCGGGGTCGCTGACAGCCGGTGTGCCGGCATCGCTGATATAAGCCACACGTTCACCGCGCTGCAGGCGCTCGATGATGCCGATGGCGGCTTCTACCTCGTTGTGCTCGTGCACGGCTAGCAGTGCTTTTTCGATGCCGTACTGGCGTAGCAGGCCCTGTGAATGGCGGGTGTCTTCGCAGGCGATGACGTTGGCAAGCTGCAGTACATGCAGGGCGCGTAGGCTGATGTCGGCCAGGTTACCAATTGGCGTGGCCACGACATAGAGCGTGCTTTCCGGATAATGCTGCATACCGGCGGCAGCTTTAGCTGCGCCTAGTGCCAGGTCGAAGGATGCGTTCAATGTGGTTTTCCAGGAAGCAGATAGTGAAGCCTTCAGGCGACAAGCCGGGAGAGCCCGGTCAGATTACCACCAAGCGCCTCGGTGACGAGGCCGAGACCATCGCGCAGGTGTATCTGGCGAAAGCCGGGCTTAAGCTGGTGGAGCGCAATTATCGGACACCCGGCCGCGGCGGCGGGGAGATCGACCTCATCATGCGCGCGAACGACGGCACGCTGGTGTTCATAGAGGTGCGCCAGCGCTCAGGCCAGTCGCACGGTGGCGCAGGTGCCAGCATCAGCGGCGTGAAGCAGCAACGCATCATTTTCGCAGCCCGCCATTACCTGATGCGCTTTGCCAGCCCGCCGCCATGCCGCTTTGACGTGGTGCTGGTACAGGGGCAGTCCGGCGTTAACGCGGCTGTTGAACTTGAGTGGCTGCAGGCTGCGTTTGATGCCTCATAGACTGCCAGACGGCATCGTAAGCAAACGTGTACCAGCCGCTGCTTGAGGGCATCCCGAGCCCGCTATCATTGGTGGATGCTTGAACAACGTATCGAACAGCAATTTATAGACAGCGCCGACCTCAAATACCAGTCGGCCCAGGTCCTTTCAAAACCCATCGCGGCGGCCGTGCAGGCTATCCTGGCCAGCGTGACCAGTGGCGGCAAGGTGCTGGCCTGCGGCAATGGCGGGTCCGCCGCGGATGCGCAGCACTTCGCAGCCGAGTTCATCGGCCGCTACGAACGTGAGCGCCCCGAGCTTGCAGCCATCGCGCTGACGACCGACAGCTCCATCCTGACGGCGATCGCCAATGACTACGATTTCAATGTCATTTTTTCAAAACAGGTGCGTGGCCTGGGCGGTGCAGGCGACGTGCTGCTGGCCCTGAGCACCAGCGGTAACTCGGGCAATGTGCTGGCGGCTATCGAGGCTGCACACGAGCGCGAGATGACCGTGGTGGCACTGACCGGCAGGGGCGGCGGAAAAATCACCCACGCCCTGCGCGAAACCGATGTGCATATCTGTGTGCCGCATGAACGCACCGCACGCATCCAGGAGGTGCACCTTCTCGTCCTGCATTGCATTTGTGATGGCGTGGACACGCAGTTGCTTGGTGATCAGGAGACTTCAGTATGAAATATGTTGTGATGAAACGTCTGGCCGTGTCTGCTTGTGCGCTGGCATTGTTGTCGGGTGCCCTGACTGCTTGCGTACCCCTTGTGCTTGGCGCTGCCACGGGAGGCTCATTAGTGGCCACCGACCGCCGCACGTCCGGCGCGCAGCTTGAAGACGAAGGCATTGAACTGCGCGGCGTCAGCCGCGTTCGAACCAACCTGGGTGAGCGCGTGCACGTCAACCTCACCAGCTTTAACCGCCAGGTGCTGTTAACCGGCGAGGTGCCGAGCCTGCAGGACAAGCAACTGGTCGAGCAGATTGTGTCGCGCGTTGAAAACGTGTCCAGCGTTGTCAATGAGCTGGCAGTGATGGGTAACTCGACCCTGACCCAACGTTCGTCCGACGCACTGGTTACAGGCCGTGTCAAGGCCGCCATGGTCGATGCGCCTGACCTGTTTGCCAACTCCTTCAAGGTCGTTACGGAAAGCGGTACGACCTACCTGATGGGCCGCGTGACGCAGCGTGAAGCCGACCGCGGTACCGAAGTAGTTCGTGCTACATCGGGCGTGCAAAAAGTCGTGCGGATTCTCGAAATTATTTCGGAAGAAGAACTCAAGCGCATCCTGCCGCCGGCACCGAAACCACTGCCTGCCGCAACCAAATAATCAGGACAACCGGCGGCTGGCCGGTTAACTGGTGGCCGTTTATTTGAGGCGCTTGATCAGGCTGGATGTATCCCAGCGCTGGCCGCCCATGGCCTGCACATCGGCATAGAACTGGTCTACCAGCGCAGTGACCGGCAGGCGCGCACCGTTGCGCCGGGCTTCATCAAAGACCAGGCCGAGGTCCTTGCGCATCCAGTCCACGGCAAATCCGAAATCAAATTTGTCGGCCACCATGGTCTTGCCGCGATTGTCGAGTTGCCAGCTTTGTGCAGCGCCCTTGCCGATCACGTCCAGCACCTGGTTGACATCGAGGCCCGCCTTCTGACCGAAGGCGACCGCTTCACTGAGGCCCTGCACCAGCCCGGCAATGCAGATCTGGTTGACCATCTTTGTGAGCTGGCCGGCGCCGCTCTCGCCCATTAGCGTGAACGCTTTTGAAAACGCCATGCCCGCAGGCTTTACGGCATCGAAGGCTTCGACATCGCCGCCGCACATCACGGTCAACGCGCCGTTTTGCGCGCCGGCCTGGCCGCCTGAAACCGGTGCATCGACGAACTGCAGGCCTGCTGCCTTGGCCGCTGCATACAGCTCACGCGCCACGCTCGCCGAAGCAGTGGTATGGTCAACAAAAATGCTACCCGGTTTCATGCCGGCAAAAGCACCATCAGGCCCCAGCACCACGCTGCGCAAATCATCATCATTACCGACACAGCAAAACACGATGGCTGCATCAGCGACTGCCGATTTTGGCGTCAAACCATGGGTCGCCCCCGGAAATTCTACGCAAAACGCTATGGATTTAGTAGCAGTGCGGTTGTAGGCGCTGACCTGGTGGCCGGCTTTTGCCAAATGGCCGGCCATGGGATAGCCCATGACGCCGAGGCCGAGAAAAGCCACTTTTTGCGGCGATACAGATTCGTAGGGTTTGGCGTTGATGCTGGACATAAGTTGAAAAAATCAGCCGGTCGCCCTGAGCCTGTCCAAGGGTTTGCGATGTGGTGAAAGGCTGTGACAGGCTCGCCTGGACGGAATCAGACGATGGCGAAGTTTTCAGTGCCTGCGGCCAGATCCACCGACTTGGCGCGCTGGGAATTGAGTTTGATCTGCAGCCGCAGGTCATTGACCGAGTCGGCGTTGCGCAGCGCATCTTCGTAAGTGATCATGTTGGCCTCAAACGCATCAAACAGGGCCTGGTCAAAGGTCTGCATGCCGAGGTTGCGACTTTTTTTCATGATCTCCTTGATCTCGGACACGTCGCCCTTGAAGATCAGGTCAGAGATCAGCGGCGTGTTGAGCATGATTTCAACCACCGCAGCGCGGCCCTTGCCGTCCTGCTTGGGGATCAGGCGCTGCGAGACCATGGCCTTGAGGTTCAGGGACAAGTCCATGAGCAGCTGGGTGCGGCGCTCTTCCGGGAAAAAGTTAATGACCCGGTCCAGTGCCTGGTTGGCGCTGTTGGCGTGCAGCGTTGCCAAGCACAAGTGGCCCGTCTCGGCAAAGGCCACGGCGTGCTCCATCGTTTCGCGGTCGCGGATTTCGCCCATCAAAATCACATCCGGGGCCTGGCG
>JANYFF010000042.1 GCA_025362825.1 Polaromonas sp.
AGGCCCTCGACCAGCAGGCGAATGCAGATAGCAAACGCGGCCAGTTGCGGCGCCCCGCCAATCAGCAGGGTCACCGCTGTGGGCGCACCCTGGTAAACGTCAGGCAGCCACATGTGAAAAGGCACGGCACCAAGTTTGAAAGCCAGGCCGGCAACGATGAAGACCAGGCCAAAGACCAGCACCTGATGCTTGACCTGGCGGCTGGCAATGGCGTTAAACACTTCGTTCAGGTCAAGCGAGCCGGTTGCGCCATAAAGCATGGACAACCCGTAAAGCAGAAATCCTGAAGCCAGCGCGCCCAGCACAAAGTACTTCATGGCGGCCTCGGTGGCCGTGGCGTTGTCACGGCGCAGCGCCACCAGCGCGTAACTGCACAGGGTCAGCAACTCAAGGCCCATATAGATCACGAGGAAGTTATGGCCCGAGATCATCACGAACATGCCCAGCAGTGCAAACAGGCTGAGGGTGAAGAACTCGCCGCCACGCAGCATGTCGCGCGCAGCCGCATAAGGCCGGCCGTACACCAGTGAAACCATCAGCGCGATGCAGGCGAAACATTTGAGCCAGCCGCTCATGGGGTCCACCACAACCATCTTGCTGAAGCCATAAAAGGTCTCGCCGCCGAGCGCATAAGTGGCTTCAAGCGCCGCCACCGCAGCAAGCGTCAGCAAGGTCAGAATATATGTACCGGTGCGATGGGGTGTTTTAACGCCCAGGTCCACCAGCAGAATGATGCAGGCCATCACCAGAAGGATGATCTCGGGATAAACCGCGATCCATGAAAGTTTGTCAATCATCTGAATTCTTCTGGATTAGTTCAGTTTGGATATGGCCACATGCTTGAGCAGGTCGGCCACAGAGGTATTCATCACATCCGTAAACGGCTTGGGATAGATGCCCATGTACAAGACAGCAATCGCCAGCATGGCAAGCATCAGGAATTCACGGCTGCTGATGTCTGTCAATCCCCTAACGTCGTCGTTGGTCACGGGCCCAAGATAAACACGCTTGAACATCCACAGGGTGTAGGCAGCGCCGAAGATGAGCGCCGTGGCCGACCCCATGCCAATCCAGAAATTGAACTTGACGGCGCCCAGGATGACCATCCACTCGCCGACAAAACCAGCCGTTGCAGGCAGGCCGCAATTGGCCATGGCGAAAAACAGCGCAAAAGCCGCAAACTTCGGCATGGTGTTAACCACACCGCCATAGCTTGCAATCTCCCGCGAGTGGACACGGTCGTACAGTACGCCAATGCACAGGAACATTGCGCCCGATACAAAACCGTGGGCAATCATCTGCACGATACCGCCTGAAACACCGAGGTCATTGAAAATAAAGAAACCGAGCGTCACAAAACCCATGTGGGCAACTGATGAATAAGCGACCAGCTTTTTCATGTCCTGCTGCACCAAGGCCACCAGTCCCACGTAGATCACGGCGGTCAGCGACAGCGCAATCATCAGCCATGCCCATTCACGCGAGGCGTCCGGGGCAATGGGAAGCGAAAAGCGCAGAAAGCCATAAGCGCCCAGCTTCAGCATGATGGCGGCCAGCACAGCAGAACCACCCGTAGGTGCCTCCACGTGCACATCCGGCAACCAGGTATGAACAGGCCACATCGGCACCTTGACCGCAAACGCTGCAAAGAAAGCAAAAAACAGCAGCGTCTGTATGGTGCTGCCCAGTGGCAGCTTGTGCCAGGTCAGGATGTCAAAACTGCCGCCTGACTTGTTGTACAAAAATATCAGCGCCACCAGCATCAACAGGGAGCCAAGCAGCGTGTATAAAAAGAACTTGAAGGCAGCGTATATCTTGTTCGGACCGCCCCAGATACCGATGATGAGATACATCGGAATCAGCGTGGCCTCGAAGAAGACGTAAAACAGCAAGCCATCCAACGCCGTGAACACGCCGATCATGAGACCGGACAGGATCATGAAGGCGGCCATGTACTGGTTGACGCGCGTCGTGATGGCTTCCCAGCTGGCAATGATGACCACCACGTTGATGAACGCGGTAAGCAACACAAACCATAGCGAGATGCCATCGACGCCGATGTGGTAATTGACGTTGAAGCGCTGGATCCAGCTGCCTTTTTCAACGAATTGCATGGCCGACGTACCCAGCCTGAAGCCGTCGTACAAAGGCAGAGTGACCAGAAGGCTGGCGACTGCACCAATCAGGGCGATCCAGCGCACGCTGCGGGCGTGCTCATCGCGACCCAGGGCCAACAACACGACGCCAAAAATGATTGGCGTCCAGATAGCAAGGCTCAACAAACCCATTCTTGTTCTTCCTTGTTTTTATTTATTGAGCCAGACGAAGTACGTCATCAACACAAACACGCCGATGATCATTCCGAAGGCGTAGTGGTAGATGTAGCCTGACTGCAGGCGGCGCACGATACTCGATACCCAGCCCACCACTTTCCATGAACCGTTAACCAAAACGCCGTCAATCACCTTTTGGTCGCCGATTTTCCACAGCCCTGTGCCGAGTGCGCGCGTACCGCGAGCAAGCACGTTCTCGTTGAACCAGTCGAGGTAATACTTGTTCTCAAGCAGTGTATGGATGGGCTGGCAGTTACGCTTGATGCTTGCAGGCAGTGCAGGATTGACCATGTACATGTAATACGCCAGCGCAACACCAGACAAGGCCAGCCAGAAAGGTGCGCTCATCAGCCCATGAAGCGCCATCTGCGCCGGACCGTGGAAAGTCTTGGCAAGCTCTTCCATGGCAGGATGAAGTTCGGCGTTGACAAAAATAACGTCTTTGAAGAAATCACCGAAAAGCATCGGCTGGATCGTCATGAAGCCGATCACCACAGAGGGAATTGCCAGCAACACCAGCGGTACTGTCACCACCCATGGGGACTCGTGCGGTTCATGGTGCGCGTGATGGCTATCGTGATCGTCGTGGGCACCGTGATGATCGTCATGGTGCGCATCGGGATTCTGGTCGTAACGTTCCTTGCCGTGGAAGACCAGGAAATAAAGGCGGAATGAATAAAAGGCAGTGATGAACACACCCGCCAGCACCGAAAAGTAGGCAAAGCCGGCACCGGCCAGATGGCTTTCATGCACCGCCTCGATAATGCTGTCCTTCGAGTAGAAGCCTGCAAACAAAGGCGTTCCGATCAATGCAAGCGTGCCGAGCAAAGAAGTGATCCATGTGATGGGCATGTACTTGCGCACGCCGCCCATCCAGCGGATGTCCTGGTTGTGATGCATGCCTAGAATCACCGAACCCGCTGCAAGAAACAACAAAGCCTTGAAGAAAGCATGCGTCATCAAGTGAAACACGGCAACAGAATAAGCCGATGCACCCAGCGCCACGGTCATGTAGCCAAGCTGGGACAGCGTTGAATAGGCGACAACACGCTTAATGTCGTTCTGGATGATGCCGAGAAGGCCCATGAACAACGCCGTGATACCGCCAATCACCATGATGAAGCTCAAGGCTGCATCGCTGAGTTCAAACAGCGGCGACATGCGCGCCACCATGAAGATGCCTGCAGTGACCATCGTCGCTGCATGAATCAACGCAGAGATTGGCGTTGGACCTTCCATGGAATCAGGCAGCCAGACATGCAGTGGAAAC
>JANYFF010000007.1 GCA_025362825.1 Polaromonas sp.
ACCCCATTTCAACGCTTGCACAGTGCGCTGGAGTTTCACGGCGTAGGTGTGGGCCTGGCAACCGCGAAAAGAATTGTCACTCGTCATGGCGGTGAGGTGTGGGCAAAGGCTGCGCCAGGCCAAGGGGCTACTTTTTATTTCACCCTGTGACTGCTGGCAAATGTTTTAGCGCTGGTTGATGGGCCTTATACGCCCAGGTACTGTTGCAAAAGTTCTGGGCTAGCGTGCAACTTGTCGGAGCTGCCTTCAAACACTACGACACCCTTGACCAGAATGACGTTGCGGTCGGTGATTTGCGTTACGTGCTTCCAGTTCTTGTCGACGATCACACTGCTGATGCCGGTGTCGCGTATCAGTGCGCAGATGCGCCAGATGTCTTTGGCAATCAATGGCGCCAGTCCTTCAGTCGCTTCATCCAGAATTAACACGTCAGGATTGGTCATCAGAGCGCGGCCAATCGTCAGCATCTGCTGTTCGCCACCGCTGAGTTGCTGGCCGCCGTGGCCCAGACGTTCCTTCAAGCGCGGAAAGGTCTCCAGCACGCGGTCATAGGTCCAGTCGCGCTGGCCTCGGGTGCCAGCACGTGCCGCCATCTTCAGGTTTTCAACTACGCTCAGGTTGCCGAAGATGCCTCGCCCCTCGGGTACATAGGCAATACCCTTGCGCGCCATCTCATACGGCGCACAGCCAATCATGGGTTTGCCGGCGATGTCGATGGAGCCCGAACGCGGCTTGACCAGTCCCATGATGCTTTTGAGCAAGGTGCTCTTGCCCATGCCGTTGCGGCCCATCAGGCCAATGGTTTCGCCGCGCGCGACCGAGAAATCAATACCGCGCAGGATATGGCTGGCGCCGTAGTAGGTGTTGATACCCCTAGCGTCGATCATCAATTCTTTTGCCATCAATGTTCCTCACCGAGGTAGGCGGCCTGCACGCCTGCATCGGCGCGAATTTCGGCTGGGGTGCCGCTGGCAATCACCTGGCCGTTGACCATGACGGTGAGTTTGTCGGCCAGCGTGAAAACCGCGTCCATGTCGTGCTCGACCAGCAGGATGCCGTGGTCCTTCTTGATGGCCAAAAGCAGGGCGACCATGCGCTCGGCCTCTGCTACACCCATGCCTGCCAGCGGCTCGTCAAGCAGCACAACCTGTGGCTCGGTCGCCAGCGTCATGGCGATTTCCAGCTGGCGCTGCTCTCCGTGGCTGATGGTGCCGGCAATGCTTTGCCTGCGGTAACCCAGGCCCGCTTGCTCCAGGGCTTTTTCGGCACACTCGTTGATTGCCGTGAATTTGCCGGCACGTTTTAACCAGTGGGCTGCGAAAGGCTGGCGCGACTGTGCGGCCAGGCGCACGTTCTCCCAGACGGTGAACGGCAAAAAGATATTGGTCTTTTGGTAGCTACGGCCCAGGCCCTGGCCTGATATTTTTTCAGGCGTCCAACCGGTGACATTGACTTCACCCAGTGTGACAGTCCCGGCGCTGGGCAGCAAATCACCAGACAGCAAATTGGTCAGCGTCGATTTGCCTGCACCATTGGGCCCGATGACCGCATGGATCTGACCGCGGAACAGGTCAAGCGACACATCATTGACAGCCGCCAGGCCACCAAAGCGCTTGGTCAAATTGAGGGCCGACAGCAGCAGCTCACTCATGGCTGGCTCCCGGTCTTACCTTGCGGTTCATCAGCTTTTCTGCAATACCCAGAATGCCGCGCGGTGCAAACGTCACCAGTAGCACGATGAACAAACCCATCCACAGCTGCCAGTGCTTGCCCAGGTTGACGCTGCCGACTTGCGGCAGATCCTTGAAGACATGCAACAGGTATTCAAATGCAAAGGCGCCGACGATAGCCCCAGCGAAATTGCCCATGCCGCCCAGGATCACCATCATGATGGCGTGCGCACTCATCTGGAAACCCATCAGCTCGGGGTTGATATAGCCGGTCTGTATGCCCCACAAATAACCAGCCAGCCCGGCCAGCGCACCGGCCAGCGCAAACGCCGACAGCTTGTAGCCAAAGCTGCCAAAGCCCATGGCCCGCATGCGGTGTTCATTGACGCGTATGCCAGCGAGGGTGCGGCCAAACGGGCTCCACAGCAGGCGGCGCAAAAAGGCATAAACCAGCAGCATCGCACCCAGCGTGAAGTAGTACAGCGTGAGTTTGCTGTCCAGGTCAAAGGGCACCCAGCCGAAGAGGGCGGCGCTCGGCTTAAAGTTGATGTACAGGCCGTCAGAGCCGCCCAGCACCTTGTTGTCAAAGAACAGGTAGAACACCATTTGCGCAAAGGCCATGGTGACCATGATGAAGTAGATGCCGTGGGTGCGAACCACAAAAAAGCCGATCACCAGAGCCGCTGCACCTGATGCCAGCACGGCCAGCGGCAGGGTCCACCACAGGCTGACGGCCTCGCCTTGCGGGCTCATGAAGGCCAGGGCATAGCCTGCCAGGCCAAAGTAGGCCGCATGGCCCAGCGACACCAGCCCGGTCACACCCTGCAGCAGGTCCAGGCTCATGGCAAAAATCGCCATGATCATCATGCGCGTAACCATCTGGGTGTAGAAATCGGTGCCCACAAAGGGGAAGGCTACCAACGCAATCAGCGCCAGACCCAGAGCGACCTGCACCCCGCGCGGCAGCACTTCAAGATTTGCTTTCAGCGTGCTCATTGTTTGAACAGGCCTTCCGGTTTCCAGAGCAGCACCGCCGCCATCAGCATGTAGACCAGCATGCCCGCCACAGACGGCAGCAGCACCTTGCCAAAGGTGTCGACCAGGCCCACGAGCAGGGCGGCTATCAGTGCGCCGCGCACCGAGCCTATGCCACCTATGACCACTACAACAAAGCACATGATCAGTACCTGCGAGCCCATGTTGGGGTAGACACTGGCAACCGGCGCGGCGATCATGCCGGCCACGGCTGCCAGGCCGACGCCGAGTGCAAACACCACGGCATGAATCAGTTTGATGTTGATGCCCAGCGATTCGGCCATGCCCCTGTTGAACGCACCGGCGCGGATTTTCATGCCGAGGCGGGTTCTGGAAATCAGCAGGTAAAGACCCAGCGCCAGTGCAATGCAGACGCCTGACATGAAGAGCCGGTACACCGGGTAAGACAGGTTGTCGGTCAACGGGAGGGAGGCGCTGAGGGCTTGCGGAATCGTCACGCCATGCACGTCGTCGCCCCAGATGATAGAGCGCAGTTCTTCAAAAATGTAGATCAGCCCAAAAGTGAGCAACACTTGGTCAAGGTGGTCGCGATCGTAAAAATGCCGGAACAGCAGCCATTCAAGTGCCAGTCCAAAAATCACTGATAGCACGGCCCCGGCCATGATGGCCAGGGTCAGGCTGCCAAGCTGCACACTGAGCGACCAGGCCAGGTAGGCGCCCAGCATGTAGAAGCTGCCATGCGCCAGGTTGACGACGCCCATGATGCCGAAGATCAGTGTTAGCCCGGCGGCCAGCATGAACAACAGCAAGCCGAACTGCACGCTGTTTAAAAGCTGGATTAAGAAATTAGCGAGATCCATCGATATCTGAAAAATTTTGTTAAATTGGCCTGTGAATAGGGTTTGAGCTGCGGCTGGCGAAAAAAAAGGGAGGTTCGAAAACCTCCCTTTTTCGCCAGGCCGCTAGCTTAGCCCATCTTGCAGCCGGCGCCGGAATCAGCCAGCGCTTTTGCGGCTATACCAATCACCTTGTTCTCGCCTTTTTCAACCACACGCAGGTAAATGTCCTGCACCGGGTTGTGTGACTTGCTCATCGTCCACTTGCCGCGCGGGCTGTCAATGGTTGCGCCTTCCAGTGCCTTGTACAGCGCCGGTTTGGCCGAAAAATCACCTTTTACCGCATTGGCGCCCTGAATAAGCAGCAGGCCGGTGTCGTAGCCCTGTACCGAATAGACGTCGGGCTGAGCTTTAAACGCCTTGGCGTAGTCGAGACGAAATTTTTTGTTGCGCGGCGTGTCCAGCGAATCGCTGTAGTGCATGGTGGTGACAATGCCTTCTGCAGCGGGGCCTGCGGCGTCCAGTACGCCTTCGGTCAGGAAGCCCGAGCCATACAGCGGAATCTTGCCTTTCAGGCCGGCTGCTGCGTAGTCCTTGATGAACTTGGCTGCACCGCCGCCGGCAAAGAAGCAGGCCACGGCATCGGGCTTAAGCGCGGCGATTTCAGTCAGCAGTGCCTGGAATTCAACCTGCGGAAAAGGCAGGCCCAGCTCCTTGATGATCTTGCCGCCGGCTGCGGTGTAGCCTTCCTTGAAGCCTTCATAGGCCTCGTCGCCTGCTGCGTACTTCCAGGTAATCCACACGGCGGTCTTTGCACCGCGGTCATACATGGCCTTGCCGAGTGCGCGCGTTGGCTGGGAGTTGGTAAAGCTGGTGCGAAACACATTGGGTGCGCACAGCGAACGAGTCGCCGCATGCACGCCGGCGTTGGGTATCAAGCTCAGCACGCCGCTGTCGCGGGCGACCTTTTGGATGCCCATCTGTACGCCCGAATGCACGGTCCCGACCAGCACATCGACCTTGTCGCGCTGGACCAGCTTGCTGGCGTTTTCAATGCCTTTTGAGGGCTCGGATTCATCGTCGACCTTGAAGTATTCGATCTCGCGCCCGCCAAGTTTGCCGCCCTGTTCGTTGATGGCCATGCGAAAACCGTTTTCAATCGCCACGCCCAGCTGGGCAAAGGTGCCCGTGTAAGGGAGCATGAAGCCGACTCGCACCTTGCCGGATTGCGCACGCACGATTTCGGGCAGCAAAAGACCTGTGGATGCGGCGCCGATAACGGCGGCGCTGCGGGTCAGGACGAGGCGGCGTGAGGTCATTGAAACTCCTTGGTGAGGCTGTAAACGGTTCTGGAGAATGGTAAGGGTGCAGAGCGAAACCGCCCCTAGTGTAAAACCCGAGATTGAAGATTAAATTGTTTAAATCTAAAGCAGTTGCAATCCCCGCGACCTGTACTTTTCAGGGCATTGCTGTACGCTGGCGCAGCTTGAAACGCTGGATTTTACCGGTTGCCGTCTTGGGCAACTCGCTGACGAACTCAATCCATCGTGGATACTTGTACGGCGCCAGGTGTTGCTTGACGTGCGTCTTAAGTTCTTCAGCGCTGGTCGCCTGGCCGGCCTTTAAAACCACATAGGCCTTGGGCTTGACGAGTTCGTCGGCATCCATGGCACCGATCACGGCAACTTCCAGCACCGCCGGGTGCGTGGTCAGGCAGGCCTCGACCTCGAACGGCGAAACATAGATGCCGCCCACCTTCAGCATGTCGTCGCTGCGACCGCCATAGGTATAAAAACCGTCGGCATCGCGAGTGTATTTGTCGCCGCTTTTGGTCCAGTCGCCGGCGAAGGTTGATTTGGTTTTGGCGCGGTTGTTCCAGTACATGATGGCGGCGCTGGGTCCGCTGATCTGCAGCTCGCCAATCTCGCCGTCAGCGCATTCGCTTCCGTCATCGGCCATGATGCGCAGCGCATAGCCCGGCACCGGCTGGCCCGTCGTGCCGTAGCGCACCTGACCGGGCCGGTTGCTCAAAAAGATATGCAGCATCTCGGTCGATCCGATGCCGTCAAGAATCTCACAGCCATAGGCAGCCGTCCATTTTTTGCCAATCTCGGCCGGCAGTGCTTCGCCTGCGCTGGTGCATACGCGCAGATTGAGCGCCGAGGGATCTGGGCGGGCGGGGTCGGCCAGCATCGCGGCATATAACGTCGGCACGCCGTAGAAAATGGTTGGTCGATGGGTTATCAGGATGCCAAAGACATCCGCCGGAGTAGGGCGTGCCGGCAGCAACACCGTGGTCGCGCCCACGCTCATCGGGAAAGTCAGCGCGTTGCCCAGGCCATAGGCGAAAAACAGCTTTGCAGCCGAATAGACGACATCGGATTCGACGATGCCCAGCACGCCGCGGCCGTACAGCTCCGCCGTCTGCATCAGATGGCTGTGCAGGTGTACGGTGCCCTTGGGCGTGCCGGTTGAGCCGCTCGAATAGAGCCAGAAGCAGGCATCGTCTGCACAGGTTTTTGCTATTATTTCAGTAGCATTATGTGCCCTGATTATCTGGGCTAGCGACAGTTTTGATGGTAATTCCGGGCCGCCGGATACGGCCACAGCCTTCAGGGTGTCGATCTTCCCGATCAGCGGCTCAAAAGCGCCCAGCAGGGCGTGCGATACCACCAGCCCCTGGGCGCGTGAGTCGCGCAACATAAACTCGAAATCGGCGCTTAGCAGCAGGGTGTTGGCCGCGACCGGCACCACACCTGCCAGGATGCACCCCAAAAAGGCCACTGGCCACTCGGGCGTATCGAGCATGGCCAGCATGACGCGGCTTTCAGGCGCAAAGCCCAAGGCGCGCAAGGCATTGGCAAAGCGGTGGGCCTGCTCGGCCAGCTCGCCGTAGGTCAGCTTCTCGCCGCTGGCAGCGTCGATAAAAGCGGTTTTACCGGCGCGGCCGGCATTACGGGCCAGCAGGTCATGCGCAGCGTTGTAGCTGCGCGGTATGGTCACCAGCGGCGGGCTGATGCTGTGGTCGGCGCTGCTCAATTGCATGCTTGTCTCCGTTTGCCTTGCGGCTTGCTCTTGTTTTTATAGCGATCAATGCCCGGATTACCTGGGCCCGGCCGTGTTTTTATGGGTATTTTGCGTCAGGCGGTGGCTGCAGTGCCAGATTTGGCTTCCAGCAGCTGCACGGCCTCTGTCAGCCATTGCCGGCACCATTCGGTGCCCTCGGTTTCAGGCATGGTGCCGCTGCTCGCATCATGGCGCCAGACGTCGCCTATGCGATGAGCGCCCAAGTCTTGCAGGCGCTCGTCGAATTTTTGCCCACCGAAGCAGAAGGTCTGCATATAGGTGCGGTCACCCAGGGCGATCACGCCGTAATGGACGTGGCCCAGAAACTGCGGATTGGTGCCCAGCGATTCATACAGGGCGCGGGCGTTATCAGGTACATCTCCGGAGCCATAAGTTGATGTGCAAATGAGATATAGCGCATCTTTTGCATTTTCTTGGCTGAAAACACCGATATCCAGGCCGTCCATCAGTTCTATCTCAACCTCGGCCACCAGATCTGCGCAATCCATCTGGATGGCCTGCGCCACATAGTCTGCGGTGCTGGTCATGGTGCCTACAAGTATTTTTAGCTTCATGGTTTTCCGATCATCCGAAGTTTGTCGAAGGACAATAAAAGATGCAATAAGCTGCTTGACAATAAATTTAGCGGAAGTATACTGCAAACCAATCAAAAAGCAAGGTGTTTTCTTGGAAACCATGTCAGATCAGGCGTCAAAAGCCACGCTCAGCGAACTCGGCGCCCGCGTTCGCGCCTGGCGCGCACGGCGCGGCATGACGCGCAAGGCGCTGGCTGCTGATTCGGGTTTGAGCGAGCGCTTTCTGGCCGATGTTGAATCGGGCAAGGGCAATGTGTCCATCAATTCCCTTGAAGCCGCTGCCCGTGCACTGAATATTTCCATCCTCGAGCTGCTGCAGGACGCACCCAGGCCGGCGCTGGCGCGTGCCCAGGGCCTGCTTTCTCGTCTTGACGATAGCCAGCTCGACCAGGCGTATGGCTTGCTGGGCAGTACCTTTGGTCTGAGCGATGCATCAGGCCGCGAGCAGCGTGTGGCGCTCATAGGTCTGCGCGGCGCGGGCAAATCCACACTGGGTGCGCAGCTTGCCGCAGAGCGCGGCGTGCCGTTTATCGAGCTTGACCGTGAGATCGAGCGCGAAGCCGGCACCAGCATGAACGAGATTTTGCTGCTGCACGGCCAGGCTGGCTACCGTCGCTACGAGCGGCGTGCGCTGTTCCGCATTGCCGAAGACCAC
>JANYFF010000070.1 GCA_025362825.1 Polaromonas sp.
CGATAGCCTGGTGCAGGGTCAGGTTGGTCGGTGCCGCCGGACGCTGGTGATAGCACGGGAAGGGCATGGACACCAGGTCGGGCGAATCACGGAAACCGCCGTCCGTCACGACACCGGCGGCGCCACGCACCATCAGGCGGGAGATCAGAATGGAGCCCGCCGAGGCGGCGCGTGCGTCTTTGCGACTGTCCATCACCATGACCGCGCCTTCAGGGCACTGCTCGACGGCTGCGCGCTGCGGATGCTTCGGATCCAGGAAGACAGTGATCGGGTTCAGGTCTTCCCGCGCCGGGATGTAGCGCAGCGTGAAGGCTTCGCCCACCATGTTCGGCAGACTGGTGTTGATGGGGTGCACGTTTTGCATGAACTGGTTGCGCAGGCCGCGCTTAAAAAGGGCGGTACACAGCGTTGCGGTGCTGACGGTTTTGAGTTTGTCGCGGGTGGCGGGTAGGAGAGCCATGATGTCTTTCGTTTTCAGTAAATGTCGGGCTCGCCAACCGGCGCACCGAATGAGGTTTCAAGAAAGTCAAAGTCGCAGCCGGTGTCGGCCTGCTGGATGTGACACGCGGCCATCCAGCCGTAGCCGCGCTCAAAGCGTTTGGGCTGCGGCTTTAACTGGCTGCGACGCAGGGCCAGTTCTTCGTCGCTCACGTCCATGTTGATGCGCCGCTCTGCTACGTCGAGCGTGATCATGTCACCCGTCCTGACCAGCGCCAGCGGGCCACCGATGTAGGCCTCGGGCGCCACATGCAAAATGCAGGCGCCGTAGCTGGTGCCGCTCATGCGGGCGTCGGAGATGCGCACCATGTCCTTCACGCCCTGCCTGACCAGCTTCAGCGGGATGGGCAGCATGCCCCACTCGGGCATGCCGGGGCCACCCTGCGGGCCGACGTTGCGCAGCACCATGACGGTATTGGCGGTCACGTCGAGGTTTTCATCATCAACTGCAGCTTTCATTGATGGATAGTCATCAAACACCAGTGCCGGTCCGGTGTGCTTAAGGTATTGCGCTGCGCAGGCGCTGGGCTTGATCACGCAGCCATCGGGCGCGATATTGCCGCGCAGAACGGCCAGCGCCCCTTCTGCATAAATCGGTTTGTCGAGCGGCCGAATCACATCGTCGTTGTAGACCTCGGCGCCTTCCAGCGTCTGGCCTAGGCTGACGCCGCTCACCGTCATGGCGTCGAGCTGGAGATGCCCGGTCAGGCGGCTCATCAGGGCACGCATGCCCCCTGCGTAATAGAAATCTTCCATCAAATAGGTGTCGCCACTGGGCCGGATGTTGGCGATCACCGGCACCTTGCGGCTGACGGCGTCGAAGTCATCAAGGCCGATGGCGCAATGCTCGCCGGCACGGCGCGACATCGCCACCAGGTGAATGATGGCGTTGGTCGAGCAACCCATCGCCATGGCCACCACGATGGCGTTTTCAAACGAAGCGCGGCTCAGCAGTTTAGCGGGCGTCAGGTCGTCCCACACCATCTCCACCGCACGGCGGCCGCAATCTGCTGCCATACGGATGTGATTGGCATCAACCGCCGGGATGGACGACGCACCAGGCAAGGTCATGCCAATGGCCTCGGCGATGCCGGTCATGGTGCTGGCAGTGCCCATGGTCATGCAGTGGCCGTGGCTGCGGGCGATGCCGCCTTCGACTTCCAGCCACTGCGTTGCATTGATCTTGCCAGCGCGACGCTGGTCCCAATATTTCCAGCTGTCCGAGCCGGAGCCCAGCACCTGGCCCTTGACGTTGCCGCGCAGCATGGGGCCGGCCGGCAAAAAGATACAGGGATAGCCCGCACTCATGGCACCCATGATCAGGCCGGGCGTGGTTTTGTCGCAGCCACCCATCAGCACCACGCCGTCAATGGGGTGACTGCGCAGCAACTCTTCGGTTTCCATGGCCAGCATGTTGCGGTAGAGCATGGTGGTGGGCTTGACCATGGCTTCTGACAGCGACAACGCCGGCAGCTCGATTGGAAAGCCTCCGGCCTGCAGCACGCCGCGCTTGACATCTTCAACACGCTGCTTGAAGTGACCGTGGCAGGTACCGATGTCGCTCCAGGTGTTCAGGATGGCGATCACTGGTTTGCCTTTCCAGTCTTCGGGGCCATAGCCGAGTTGCATGATGCGCGAGCGGTGGCCAAATGAACGCAGATCATCGGGGGCAAACCAGCGCGCACTGCGCAGTTCGAGGTAAGTTTTTTTGGGCATGGTGGGTACGTGTAGGAGTCGTTTTTGCCGGTCGGTCAATCGACTGTCAGCTTGTTGTCGATGATGATTCGCGCATAGCGTTTGCGGTCAGCGGCTATCAGCTGCGCGAAATCTGTCGGTGTCCCGCCCTTGGCAACAGCACCCTGGGCCAGCAGCTGTTGCTGGACATCTGGATTCGCAACGGCCTGCTGCAGGCCCTGAGAGAGCTTGTCGATAATTTCCTTAGGCGTACCCACGGGCGCCAGCAGGCCGATCCACGAACCGGACTCGGCACCGTTCACACCACTTTCCTGCAGCTTCGGCACATCCGGCATGGCCGCAACCCGCGCGTTGCTGGTAATGGCCAGCGCCCTCAGCTTGCCCGCCTTGATGAAGCCGGATGTCTCCAGCACAGAGGCAAAAATCATGTCTACATTGCCGGCC
>JANYFF010000097.1 GCA_025362825.1 Polaromonas sp.
AGATTTCCTGGAAACAGGTTGGACTAGTGACGTTGATTTCGGTCACCGAGTCGCCAATCACGTCTACCCCGGCCAGCAACAGCCCGCGTGCAGCCAGTACCGGCCCCAGCGTTTCGCCGATCTCGCGGTCGCGCGCCGAGAGCTCTTGCGCCACACCCTTGCCACCCGCCGCCAGGTTGCCGCGTACCTCGCCGCCCTGCGGGATGCGCGCCAGGCTGTAAGGCACCGGCTTGCCGCCAATAACCAGCACGCGCTTGTCGCCCTTGGCGATCTCGGGCAAAAACTTCTGCACCATCACGCTTTGTGCGCCATCCCTGTTCAGCGTTTCGATGATGCTGCCCAGGTTCATACCTTCCGGTGTGACGCGAAAAATACCCATACCGCCCATGCCATCGAGCGGCTTGAGGATGATGTCCTTGTGCTCAGCGTGAAAGCGCCGGATGTCGACGGCACTGCGGGTTACCAGCGTAGGGCCGCTGAATTGCGAAAACTCCAGCAACGCCAGTTTTTCAGGATGATCGCGTAGCGCGCGCGGTTTGTTGAAAACCTTCGCGCCCTCGCGCTCGGCCTGCTCCAGCAGATGCGTGCTGTAGAAAAATTCGCTGTCGAAGGGTGGGTCCTTGCGCATCACTACGGCGTCAAAACCTGCCAGTACTTCAAGCTGATCTGGTCGCCCGTTATCGGCTACAAACCAAAGCGTGCTGTCGCCCGTCAGTGTGATGTGCCGCACCTGCGCACTGACCTTGCCGCCGGTTTGCCAGCTGATGTCGCTGGTCTCACAGGCACTGATGCGGTGACCGCGCTTTTGCGCCTCGCGCATCATCACAAACGTGGTGTCTTTGTAAATTTTGAAGGATTCAAGCGGGTCGGCTACGAAAAGAATATTCATGTGCTTTAGGGTTTGAAGCGCCTGTTTGCGGCGGGATTCTGCGAATTTCGCTATTGTTGTACAAACTGCGCCATCGCGCCGGTGTTCATGGTTTATCCATGACGGCTACGGCAGCCGGGCATAAAAAAAGCCGCTCAACAGAGCGGCTTCTTAAGGGCTGGAAAGCCTGAATGCAACAATTACGCTGCCTTGACGCCCAGCTTTTCCTTGATACGTGCGGACTTGCCGCTGCGGCTACGCAGGTAATACAGCTTGGCACGACGCACATCACCGCGGCGCTTGACTTCAATCTTGGCAATCAGCGGGCTGTACAACTGGAATGTACGCTCGACGCCTTCACCATTAGAAATCTTGCGCACGATGAAGCTTGAATTGAGGCCGCGATTGCGCTTGGCAATCACAACGCCTTCAAAAGCCTGCAGACGCTTGCGGGTACCTTCAACCACATTCACGCTAACGATGACGGTATCACCAGGCGCGTAAACAGGAATGGTTTTGTTCAAGCGGGCAATTTCTTCCTGCTCAAGGGTTTCGATCAAATTCATGATTTTTCCATCTAACTTTTTCGTTCATTCACGCGCTACGCTAAAGACCGCAAATCCAGGAATGCATCAGGTGCATCACAGTGGTTGCAGTGGCCGCCAGAGGACCGAAAAGCCTTTGATTATAGCAATTTATGCTTTTAGCTCAATATCTTTAGCTAAGCGAGCCAAAAATGCCTCGTCGCCAGCCGTCAGTTGCCCCGCCGTACGGGCGTTTTGCACAAGTTCAGGCCGCTGTTGCTGCGTCAACGCCAGGCGCTGCTCACGACGCCAGCGTTCGATGTGGGCGTGGTTACCCGACATCAGAACTTGCGGCACGCCCTGATCGCGCCATGACTCCGGTCGGGTGTAATGCGGGCAGTCAAGCAGGCCGTCCAGGGCCGGGTTGAAGCTGTCCAATTGGTGGCTGCCTTCATCGTTCAGCACGCCGGGTTGCAGCCGGGCCACAGCATCCAACAGGGCCATCGCGGCAATCTCGCCGCCTGAAAGCACAAAATCCCCAAGGCTCACTTGGCGATCGATATAGGTGTCTATGAAACGCTGGTCAAGGCCCTCGTAACGGCCGCACACCAGCACCGCGCCGCTACCGGCAGACCAGTTCTCGACGCCCGCGTGGTCCAGCTTCTCGCCTATCGGCGAAAACAGCACGACGGGAGCGCCATCACGGGATCGATCTGCAAGAATTTTCTCAAGGCACAAAGCCAACGGCTCGGCCAGCATGACCATGCCCGGGCCACCGCCAAAAGGCCGGTCGTCCACCCGGCGGTAATTGCCGTCGGCAAAGTCGCGCGGGTTCCAGAGTTTGACCTCTACCAGGCCTGACTCATAGGCGCGCCGTGTGACGCCACTTGCAAGAAAAGGGGTAAAAAGCTCGGGGAAAAGGGTGATGACGTCAAAGCGCATGGAGGCATCCTAATGCAGCGCCGCGCCAGACCTCAATAGTCAGGCTGCCAGTCAACAGTGATGCTTTTGCCGGGGAGATCGACGGCATCGACATAGGCCGCAACAAACGGGATCATGCGCTCATCGGTGGCACTGGTGCCGTCATCGCGCACCGCGGTGTATTCAACGCAGAGCACGGAGTGCGGCCCGGTCGCCATCAGGTCGCGCACGCAGCCCAAGGCAACGCCTTCGCGGTTGACCACGTTCAGGCCAATCAGGTCGACCCAGTAATACTCGTCTTTGGAGGCTGCAGGAAAACTGCTGCGCGGCAGAAAAATGCGGCAGCCGCGGAGGGATTCAGCAACATTGCGGTCGTCAAGGCCTGTAATCAGGGCGACGACAGAATCGGAGTGGGTTTTTGCCTCATCAACGCTGACCGTGACGGTGCCTGAAAAGGCATTGAAACCGGGACGGAATTTCGCCTCCGGCGCCTGCAAAAACCAGGATTTGGCCGAGAACAAGGCCTCAGGATGGGTGCTGTGGGGCAGGATTTTCAGCCAGCCCTTGACACCCCAGGCATCGAGAATGCGCCCAACCTCAATGGCATCATCGGGCAGGCCCGACTGCGTCAGGTTGAGCGACATCCAGCGGCCGGAGCTTACGCTGCCTTGGCGGCGGCGGTTGCGCCTTGCTTGATCAGGCGCTCAACGGTTGGGGACGCCTGCGCGCCAACACCGATCCAGTGGGTCAAACGGTCCTGCATGATGCGCAGGCCTTCTTCGCCACCTTTGGCAATCGGGTTGTAAAAACCGATGCGCTCGATGAAGCGACCATCGCGGCGGACGCGCTTGTCAGCCACAACAATGTTGAAAAATGGACGGTGCTTGGAACCGCCGCGTGAAAGTCGGATGACGACCATGATTTATCCTTCGGGTGGTGGAGTGTGAAATAAGCACACCCCAATGTTTTCGCAGCGCTTGAGACACACGACATGGCCACCCGGCCAGCGAAATGCTGCAAAGCCTGCGATTATAGCGCGTTGACGCTTGCGGGCGTGTTTTCAGTTCCCTGTTGCCCCCTTCTTCACCTGCCCCTATGCCACTCATACGACCCAGCCGCGACGAAGACATCCCCGCAATCACCGCCATCTACGCCCATCACGTGCTGCATGGGACCGGCAGCTTTGAAACCGAGCCGCCCAACGAGGCCGACATGACGGCGCGGCGCGCAGACGTGCTTTCCAGAGGACTGCCCTACCTGGTCGCCGAACACGAGGGCAAAGTCGCCGGGTTTGCCTACGGCAACTGGTTCAAACCGAGGCCAGCGTACCGCTATTCGTTAGAAGACTCCATTTATCTGGCCCCCGACCTGCAGCGCAAGGGCCTGGGCCGCGCGTTGATGGCCGAGCTGCTGGCCCAATTTGAAGCGGTCGGCATACGGAAAGTGATGGCCATCATCGGCGACTCGGCCAACGCCGGATCGGTCGGCATTCACCAGGCGTTCGGCTTCACGCAGGTGGGCATCGTCGAATCGTGCGGCTGGAAGTTGGGCGCCTGGCGCGATATTGTGATCATGCAGAAGACGCTGGGCGTTGGCGACACACAGCCGCCGCTTGAGCCCGCCGCATAATCGCGCATGCCCCGCACCACTCCCAGCCCCTCCCCAAAAAACAAAACCATCGCCGCCTGGCTGGCCTTCATCGGCGGCCAGCTGGGTTTGCACCGCCTCTACCTGTTCGGTTTTGGTGACCTTTGGGCCTGGGTGCACCCCATGGCTGCCGCACTGGGCTGGTGGGGCGTGGAACGCGTGCGTGCCTATGGGCAAGACGATCAGCTGGCCTGGCTGCTGGTACCGATACTCGGTTTTACGCTG
>JANYFF010000099.1 GCA_025362825.1 Polaromonas sp.
CGAATCATTCCCGAGAACTCGACACTCGCCATGTAGACGTCGTTGAGCTCTTCAATACCCAGTAGCTGTGCGTTGAGCATCACGACGTCGGTCTTGTTGGTGCCGTCGCCTGTGTGTGATTCGCGATCAGCCAGTTGCACCTTGATTTGAGCCAGCATTTCATCGGTCATCATGGACCGCAGGTTGTTGATGTCAGAGCGGTCCCATGCATCCTGCAAGGTGAGGAAATTGGCCTTGCAGGCAGTGAGAAAACCTTCTGCATCAAAGCCTGCAGGTACGCCCCAGGCCTGAGATCCGGTCAGTGCAGAACCGATCATGGAGCCCGACGCCGCCGCGCCTTCCTTGCCGGCATCAAATGCCATGCTATTGCGCTCCCATGGCCGTGCCGAGGCATCGTTTCCGACATTTTCGGGGCTGTAATTCCTGGGTGTTGTTGCGGTTGCGGGACTGCCTGCACCCTGAAATGCATAAGGTGTCTGGCCTTGCTGCGCGCCGTTGGAGCCTTTCAGGCGTCGCATCACAAAGCCAACCACCACCATGACCACGAGGGCCAGCAGGGCAAACATGATGATTTGACTGAATGCGCCGCCAAGACCCAGCGACGAGGCCAGCCATGCGAGCCCGAGCCCTGCTGCCAAGCCACCCAGCATGGCGCCCCATGGCCGTTTTGGTGCAACGGGCGCCGGTGTAGCAGCGGGGGCGGCCGGTGGAGTCGCAGACTTGGTCGGTGCAGCTTGACGCTGTGTCACGTTTGACGACTGTTTGCCGATGGACGAGCCGCCGCCCAGGCGCTTGGCTTCAGCATTGACGCCAGCCAAGACAAGCGTCAGCGCCAGCGTGGCAGATAAGACGAGGGATGCAATTTTCATAAAGTCTCCTGAGCAGTTTCTGTTCTGTTTCTGATTTTTAACGTCAACTCAACACTTGATTCCAACATGCAATGCCACTATTCCGCCTGACATGTTGTGATAGTCCACATGACCGAAACCACCTTTATGCATCAGGGCTTTTAGCTCCTCCTGGTCGGGATGCATGCGGATCGACTCCGCCAGGTATTGATAGCTCGATGCGTCGTTGGCTACCAGCTGGCCGATTTTGGGCAGCACCTTGAAGGAGTACCAGTCATAAATTTTCGTCAGCGGCTGGGCGACTTTTGAAAACTCCAGCACCAGCAGCTTGCCGCCGGGCTTGAGCACCCGGTTCATCTCGTGCAGCGCGTCTTCCTTGTGCGTCATGTTGCGCAGCCCGAAAGCAACCGTGACCACATCAAAGCGAGCGTCTGGAAAAGGCAAGTGCTCGGCGTCGCAAACCAGCGTCGGCAACGAGACACCGGCATCGAGCAGGCGGTTGCGGCCTTCGCGGAGCATGGCTTCATTGATGTCGGTGTGCACCACCTGGCCGCTGGCACCTGCCTTGGACGCAAACGCCATAGCCAAGTCACCCGTTCCGCCAGCAATGTCCAGCACCTGCTGGCCTTCCTTGACGTTGGCCACCAGCACGGTGTAGGCCTTCCACGCGCGGTGCATGCCAGCCGACATCAAGTCATTCATGACATCGTATTTGGGCGCGACCGAATCGAAAACACCGCGCACGCGACGTGCCTTGTCGTTCTCTTCGACAGACTGGAATCCAAAATGGGTACTAGACATAGGTGAATGCTAGGGGCCAAACCCTAAATTGGGTGCGACAACCCTTTGGCGCTTCGGGGCATTGCCCGGGTTTATGCTGGAAAAACAACAGTGCCAGCCACGGACAGAGTGGCCTGGCACTGCGCCACGTTTCAATGGCTGCCGCAAGACGGGCCACCGCCCGCTGCCATGGGTGCATCTCGCTCCACGCCCGCCGCAAGAAGCTTGCGCCGGTAGTCTTCCCACAACTGCTCCTGCGTTGACCCGAGGTGATAAAGGTAGTCCCAGGAGAAAATGCCGCTCTCGTGGCCGTCCGAGAAAACCGGCTTCACAGCATAGTTGCCGACAGGCTCCAGTGCCACAACATCCACCTCACGCTTGCCGGTTTGCAAGATTTCCTGCCCGGGGCCATGGCCCTGCACTTCGGCAGAAGGCGAATAAATCCGCATGAGCTCAAACGGTATGCGAAATTGCGCACCGTCAGAAAACGCAATGTCGAGCAGGCGCGACTGACCGTGTACCGTCAATGCGGTGGGGATGGGTGAATCCTTGCTGAGGCCGGCCATTACACAAGCACCCGCTCAATGCCGCCGTGGTTGGCAGCTTCCACATACGCCGGCAGCCATTCCTTGCCGAGTATCTGGTTGGCCATTTCCACCACGATGTAATCGGCTTCCAGCAAACCGTTGTTCAGGTCATCGCCAAAACGCGTCAGGCCCTGCAGGCAGCTGGGGCAGCTGGTCAGGATCTTGACGTTCTGCTGGCTGCCGATGACGCCCGCCGAGCGCAGCTGGTCTTCGCCTTTTCGCAGCTCCTCTTCCTTGCGGAAACGGATCTGCGTCGAGATATCGGGGCGCGTGACGCCCAGCGTGCCCGACTCACCGCAGCAGCGCTCGTTCTTGAGCACGTTGTCACCCAGCAACGCCTTGACGGTTTTCATCGGCTCCTGCAGCTTCATCGGGCTGTGGCAGGGGTCGTGGTACAGGTACCCCGCGCCGGGCTGGTCGGTGCGCAACGTGATGCCTTTTTCGAGCAGGTATTCGTGGATGTCAATGATGCGGCAGCCCGGAAAAATCTTGCCGAATTCATAACCCTGCAGCTGGTCATAACAGGTGCCGCAACTCACGACCACGGTTTTGATATCGAGGTAATTCAGCGTATTGGCGACGCGATGAAACAGCACGCGGTTGTCAGTGATGATTTTCTCGGCCTTGTCGAACTGCCCGCTGCCGCGTTGCGGGTAGCCGCAGCACAAATAACCCGGTGGCAACACGGTTTGCACGCCGGCATGCCACAGCATGGCCTGCGTGGCCAGCCCCACCTGGCTGAACAGCCGCTCCGAGCCGCAACCGGGAAAGTAAAACACCGCCTCGGTCTCGGCCGTCGTCGCTTGGGGGTCGCGGATGATTGGCACGTAGTCTTTGTCTTCGATGTCCAGCAAGGCGCGAGCGGTCTTTTTG
>JANYFF010000117.1 GCA_025362825.1 Polaromonas sp.
AAGATTGCCGATGAGCTGCCATTGCGTGTGGCCGCACGCCTGCTGTCTACCGCCCGTGAAATCGACAGCGCCGCCCGCCTGTCGGCGCGCCGCTTTGGCATGCTCATCGAAGGGCCGTTCACAGCCGAAGACGCTGCAACCCTGGGCCCGCGCATCGTGGCCCGCTGCCTGATGCCTTACAAGGGCCTGCACGTGGACTGCGTGGCCCAGGTGCGCGTGGCCTATGCGCTGGTGCCCTACCAGGCTTCCAACGCCCAGGGCTTGCTGACACAACTCGAAGACCGGCTGGCTTCGGTCTCGGCCGACGACCGCAAGGCTGTGTTCATGCTCGGCGAAGCGGTGCCACCGCCACGGCGACCGCGCAGCCGCCGGGAACGTGCACCCCAATCAAACTGATAGCTGCACGGCAGGGGATTTTCAGGGCTTCAACTTATTTGCTGCCGCCGCGACTGGCGTTGCTGGAGACAAGGGTGGTTTGGCTGCAGAAGCCGCACGGTTTGCGCGCGGGTGCGCCGCGTCGTAGACCTTTGCCAGATGCTGAAAATCCAGCCGCGTGTAGACCTGCGTAGTAGTGATGTTGGCGTGGCCCAGCAACTCCTGCACTGCCCGCAAATCGCCACTGGACTGCAGCACGTGACTGGCAAATGAATGCCGCAGCATGTGCGGATGCACCGGTGTTGCCAGCCCTGCCTTGAGCGAACGCTGCTTCAGGCGCACGCGGACATGCTGCGGCGTGAGTCGGCCGCCACGCTGGTTGATAAAAAGTGCAGTACCGGTCGCCGCCCATTGGCTTCGGGCGACCAGCCAGGCGTCCAGCGCTTCAATGGCCTTGCGGCCGACCGGCACACTGCGCCGCTTCGAGCCCTTGCCAAGCACATGTGCCTCCGCGGCGTCCCGGTCAATCCAGCCGCGGGCCACGGTGCTTGCCTGCAAATCCAGGCCCACCAGCTCACCGATGCGCAGGCCACAGCCGTACAGCAGTTCAGTGATGCAGCGGTCACGCGCTTCAAGCGCCGGGTCGCCGGCTCTGCCTTCTGATGACGCGGCCTCAAAGCTCGCCAACTGCACGGCCTCGTCCACGCTGAGCGCTTTTGGAAGCGGCCGTGGCACTTTGGGCGATCGCACATCCTGCACCGGATTGCTGGCAACCAGGCCTTCGCGGCCCAGCCAGGTATAAAACCCGCGCCACCCCGACAGGATGAGGGCAATACCGCGCGCGCTGCGGCCCCCGCCGTGCATTTGCGCCACCCAGCGCCGCATGTGGGTGTTGTGCACCGCGGTCAGTTCTACGCCAGCAACCTGGGCATTGGCCTGAAGCTTATGAAGGTCCAGCGCGTAGAGTTCAACCGTGCGGTGTGCCAGGCGCTTTTCAACCCGTACGTGCTCCAGGTAACGTATGGCCAAAGGATGGAATTCAAAAGCGGCTTCGACAGAGTTGTGCCCGGCGCCCTCCCTGGCGCCACTGGAGGCTGCAACGTCAGGCAAAGCGCCCCGTGCCATCAGGGCCTAGCCGGTAACAACCTGTGGCAGCAGGCGCGTCAGGGCAGCGCCAGCCAGGTCGCCGATTTGTGCGAGGAATTCGGTCCCCATGTCGCTCTGGAAGCGCTCTGAATCGGGCGATGCCAGCACCAGCATGCCAAAGGCATTCTGGCCAGGCTCAGTCCGAAGCGGGATCAGCGCCACCGACATGGCCAGCGTGGGGTCAGGCAGCCAGGTCGCGGCTTCAAAGCCGGAATTGACGCCGCAGTAGGGAGCCGTCAATGAAGACGCAAAAGCCTGCGCATCTTCGCTCACACCGGCGCAAAAGCCCTCATCCGAAAAAATACCGTTGACCTGCCAGACCTTGATGGCGGCCTGGGGAATCGCGAACTGAATTTTGATCTCATGCACGATGGTGGCGGGCAGGTCGCGCGCATGCGCTGTCAGCAGCAGGTTGCGCGTGCAGCGCTGCAGCTTGTCGGCAATACCGACGTTTTCCTGGCCATGGCGGATCATGTCCACCATCCTGGATTCCAGCGACTTGATCTTGTCGCGCAGCAAACCAGCCTGCCGCTCCTGCAAACTGATGGCCCGGCTGCCATGGCCGCTGGAGAGCTGCACTGTGGACAGCAGCTCGGCATGCCGCTCAAAGAAGTCCGGCGTATTGGCCAGGAAGTTGGCGATGTCGTCTTCAGTGATGGAGTGGTCGGTTGGGTTCATGGCGATATTTTAGGCCCCCACGGTCGTTCACTTTATATAACTTCCTGCCCCGAGAGGGCTGCTGCGCCTGCCGCCTAGCAAAGCCAGTTCCGCAGCCCCTTCTGGCGAAGATACTGCGTTTCGGGCCAGGAAATTAAAGACCGTCTGGAACCTCTATTTCGGACTCGAACACGGTGATGGCAGGGCCGGTCATCATGACGTGCTCATGCAGTTCGCCCGACCACTCGATGGTCAGCTGACCGCCGCGCGTCTGCACGTCTACCCGCGCGTCCAGCAGGCCCAGCCGAATACCAGCTACCACCGCAGCGCAGGCGCCGGTGCCACAGGCCAGCGTCTCGCCGGCGCCGCGCTCGTAGACCCGCAAACGTACAGCACTACGCGACACCACCTGCATGAAACCAGCGTTCACGCGGCGCGCAAAGCGCATATGGTTTTCAATCAGCGGCCCGGTTTCAGCGACAGGCGCCTTCTCAACATCGTCCACCAGTTGCACCGCGTGCGGATTACCCATAGACAAGACTGCTATCGAAACAGAAGCATCAGGCGGAGGTAAATCAAGGGCTAGTGGCCATTTTTGCCATAAATTGACGGTTTCAGGCATCAAACCCGATGCGTTAAAGGGGACCTTGGCGAGATCAAACACCGGCGCGCCCATGTCCACCCGAACCCGGCCATCAGCTTG
>JANYFF010000019.1 GCA_025362825.1 Polaromonas sp.
CGACGGCGCCTATGCCGTCTTAAACCTGACTGCCCAGTGCACCGGCCTGCCCGATGCGCCGCCGGGCAGCCTGAAGGCAAAGTACTCGCTGCTGTTTGATGTGGACCCGTCCCACCGCGGCCTGGTGCAGTGGATAGCACCCGGCGTGGCCAACGCGCAGGCGCTGGTGTTTGGCACCGAATCGGCCGAGCAGTCGCTGGCCATGCAGCCCGCGGGTGTCTGGCCGACGCTGCGCCAGTACCTGAAGGACGGCATCTTTCACATCTGGGCGGGCTACGACCACATCCTGTTTTTGCTGTCGCTGCTGCTGCCCGCAGTGCTGATACGGCTTGCCGGTAAATGGGAGCCGGCGCCCACCCTGCGCGGCTCATTTGTCGAGGTGCTGAAAGTCGTGACTGCCTTCACACTGGCGCATTCGATCACGCTCAGCCTGGCGGCCATGCAGATCATCAGCCTGCCTTCACGCCTGGTCGAGTCCGTGATTGCAGCATCTGTGATCGTCGCCGCTCTGAACAACCTGCGCGGCACCATCGACAAGCGCCGCTGGGTCATGGCCTTTGTCTTTGGCCTGATCCACGGTTTTGGCTTTGCGTCGGTGTTGACGGACCTCGGCCTGCCGCAAGGCGCACTGGTGCTGGCACTGGTCGGCTTTAACGGCGGCGTGGAAATCGGCCAGCTGGCCATCGTGGCGGTGTTTTTGCCGGTCGCCTTCAGCCTGCGCAAGACCACGTTCTACCGCGTTGGCGTACTGCGGGTCGGCTCCATCATTGTCGCGCTGCTGGCGACCTGGTGGCTGTTGCAGCGGCTGTTTGATCTTTGAGCAATCTCCAGTCTGCTACAAAAATAATAGCTACTCGGGTCCATAACACCGGGGCTGGCGGCTATTTATTGCCTAATTTCGGGTTTTGGCGGCCCCTGCACTGCTTCCGCTGCCAGCAGCCGCCGGTGGCGCGTAAAAAACTGCCACATCATCAGCGCGGCGTCCGGGCCCTCACGGGCGCTGAAGGCCACGCTGTCATCACCGCCGCTCCAGGCGTGGCCCAAGCCGGCGATTTCGCAGCGCACCACCTGCGGCTTTCTGCCAGCATACGTCGTGGTGGTCTGCCACGCGCGCCGGGGGCTGCGGCCACCCGTGCGGGCCGGGTAGCTGCGGCGCACGGGCTCGGCGCCAGTGGTGACAGCGCCGTTGATGGTTTCAAACTGCTGTGACAGCTCATCGAGGTTGACGCGCCGCACCACCGCGTCATACTGACCGTGCAGCAGGATCACCGGCATGCCGGCCTTGCCCGACAGCAGAGGTACCGCACCAAGCGCTGCTAGCGCCGCGGCCTCTGCAGCCGCACCCGCGCCGCGCTGCATGACGCGAAAGGCCGTGATGGCTGAATCGGCAACACCAAATACCGGGGCCGAGTGCAGCCCGACGGCAGCGACAGCTTCGGGGTGGCGCAATGCCAGCAGTGCTGCCAGCGCAGCACCGGCCGATAGGCCCGCCACATAAGTCCGCGTGGCGTCCAGCCCGTACCGCTGTTGCACCTGTGCCATCAGCTGGGCCAGCACGCGCGTCTCACCCTGGCCAAGTTGCGTTCGCCTTTCAAACCAGTGCCAGCAACGGTGTGCATCGGCGCTGGCCGATTGCTGCGGATACAGCACGGCAAAGCCTTTGCGGCTGGCTAGTTCGTTCATGCGCGTGGCGGTGGCAAAGTCCAAGGCGGTTTGCTGGCAGCCATGCAGCATCACAACCAGTGGCATGGGCACGGTGGCTGTGCCCACCTTCGCTTGGGCTCTGGCCTCTGGCAAATAAAGCCAGTAGGCCATTCGCCGTGTCGGGCTGGTCGATGCTGGGCCCGTGGGCGAAAAGTAATGTTGTTGCCAGCTGCCACCCGACTGGGCCGCCTTTGTGACCCGTTGTGTGACCGGTTTTGCGACCTGTTTTGTGACGCGTTTGCTTGCCGCCGGCTTGGCCTTGCGCACCGCGGTCGCCCGGCCCGGCTTGGGCAGCAGGCTTTTGAGCAGCTTTTTACCCTGCGACCGCTGGACCTTGCCCAGACGGCGCAAGCCCTTGAGCCACAGGCTGCTCAGGCCTCTAGCCACGACGAGCCCGACTCTTCAGCTGCGTTTGCGGGGCAATAGGCTTGGGCATCGCCTATTTTGCTGCACCGCAACAAAAAGCCCTGTCAGCCAACCCCCCGTCCTGCGGCGGTTACGATTCAGCCTGGCCAACTGCGCCACTTGCCCGCCCACGAACATGCCTCATTTTCTTACCGCTGCCCTCTATAAATTCGTTGAACTGCCAGACTACGCGGCGCTGCAGGCCCCTCTGCTCGCCTGCTGCGAAGCCAATGGCGTCAAAGGCACGCTGTTGCTGGCTGAAGAAGGCATCAACGGCACCATAGCCGGGGCCGAGGCTGGTGTGCGCGCCGTGCTGGCCTGGCTACACCGCGACCCTCGGCTTGTGGCGCTGGAGCACAAGGAAGCCTGGGCAGACCACATCCCGTTTTACCGGATGAAGGTACGGCTCAAGCGCGAGATCGTCACCATGGGCGTGCCCGATGTGCACCCGGCCCTGAACGCCGGTCAGTACGTCAAGCCGCAGGACTGGAACGCCCTGATCGCCGAGCACGGCGTGGTGCTGGTCGATACCCGCAACGACTATGAAGTGTCCATAGGCACCTTTGAAGGCGCCATCAACCCCGCAACCGCCAGCTTTTCAGAACTGCCCGGCTGGGTCGAGCGCGAGATGGCGGAAGGCGGCAAGCTGGCTGCGGTGGATGGCAAAAAGCCAAAGGTGGCGATGTTCTGCACTGGCGGCATCCGCTGCGAAAAATCAACCGCTTTCCTGCGCGCCAAGGGCTTTGACGAGGTCTACCACCTCGAAGGCGGCATTCTCAAATACCTTGAAACAGTACCTCCAGAAAACACCCTCTGGCAGGGCGAGTGCTTTGTATTTGACGAACGTGTCTCGGTTGGGCATGGCTTGGAGCCGGGCAAGTTCACGCTCTGCCGCTCCTGCCGCGACCCGCTGGGCGACGCAGACCGCGCATCACCCCAGTACGAGC
>JANYFF010000140.1 GCA_025362825.1 Polaromonas sp.
ATCATCGACATCTGCGGCACGCCTGAAACGATCTGCGGCCCCCTAGATGATGTGAAAGCCAGTTTGCCAACGGCTGTGCCCGTCACCCTGCGTGTTGCACGTGCAGCCAAGGTGATTGGCATGTCCCTCAGCCAGGCGCAGTGCCTGGATGCGCTCAAACGCCTTGGCTTGCCGGTGACTGAAGGCGAGGGCACCTTGACCGTTACGCCTCCGAGCTACCGCTTTGACCTGCAGATCGAGGAAGACCTCATCGAGGAAGTCGTACGCATGGTGGGCTACAACGAGCTGCCCGCCACGCCACCCCAAGCACCCATCACAGCGCGCATCCGGCCTGAAGTTGAGCGCAGTCCTTTTGCCGTTCGCCGCGCGCTGGCATCCCTCGGCTACCAGGAAACCATCAACTTCAGCTTTGTCGAAGAGCGCTGGGAGCACGAGCTGGCCGGCAACCCCAACCCGATCAAGCTGCTCAATCCGATCGCCAGCCAGATGAACGTGATGCGCTCCTCGCTTCTTGGTTCGTTGCTGCAGGTACTCAAATTCAATCTTGACCGCAAGGCGCCCCGCGTCAACGTCTTTGAGTTGGGCCGTGTATTTTTGCGCGATGCAGACAGCCAGAACACTGACACGACCGTGGCAGGGTTCAACCAGCCGATGCGTGTCTCCGGCCTGGCTTACGGGCCGCGTTCAGCCCTTAACTGGAGCCTGTCTGACAAGGCTGTGGACTTCTTTGATGTGAAGGGCGATATAGAAGCTCTGCTGGCCCCTTTGCTGCCCGTTTTTACCCCAGCCGTGCACCCTGCGATGCACCCAGGACGTTGCGCAAGTATTCATCTGGATGGACAGCAGATCGGGTTTGTCGGCGAGTTGCATCCACAGTGGCGCCAGGGCTATGACCTGTTGAATGCGCCTATGCTGTTTGAACTGGAGCTTGACGCCTTGCTGCAGCGGCGCGTGCCGGTCTTCAAACCGGTCAGCAAACTCCAGCCGGTCGAGCGCGACATCGCTGTGATCGTCGCGGAGAGCACAACGCATGCAGCATTGATGGAGGCCATTCACCAGGCAGACACCAGCGGATTGCTCAGGAGTGCATCACTGTTTGACGTTTATCGACCACAGCAGGCCAATGCAAGCATGCAGCTGGGTGAAAAAAGCGTGGCCGTCAGGTTGGTGCTTTCCAGCGACGCCGCTACACTGACCGAGGAGGCTATTGAAGCTGCCGTGCAGGCCGTGCTTGGCAACCTCCAGAATCAATTGAACGCACGATTGCGCGCCTGATCCGGTTGCTACCGGGTTTGTGTTTCCAAAAAAATAGTCATCTGGAGGAGTCGGGGCATGGAATTTTCTATTGAAAGCCTGGAAACGCCGGCGCTGACAAAAGCGCATCTGGCGGAACTGCTTTTTGAGCAGATAGGACTTAACAAGCGCGAGTCCAAAGACATGATCGATGCTTTTTTTGACCTCATTTCGGACAGCTTGGTGGAAGGTAATGACGTGAAGATTTCCGGCTTCGGTAATTTCCAGATTCGCACCAAAGCACCCAGACCAGGTCGAAATCCCCGAACCGGTGAAGCCATCCCGATTCAGGCCAGACGCGTCGTGACCTTTCACGCCAGCCACAAGCTCAAAGACCAGATTCAGGGTCCGGGCGTCGCCGAATAGGCTTTCGGCCTGCCATTTTTGGCGAATCGCACCCGCCAGATCGCTTGGGCGGACGGGTAGCTGAATGTCAGTTGTGTGACGGCGCAACACATTTTAAAAAAAATCCTCTACCCTTTGCGCTAAGTTTCGACTTAGAGTAGATTTGGAGGTTTCCCCTTTAGCGCATTGATTTAATTGGAGAAATCCCTTCCGCCCATTCCCGCAAAACGCTACTTCACCATCGGTGAGGTCAGTGATCTGTGCGGCGTAAAACCTCATGTGCTCCGTTATTGGGAGCAGGAGTTTACGCAGCTGCGCCCGATGAAGAGGCGTGGCAATCGCCGTTACTACCAGCATCATGAGGTCCTGATGATCCGGAGAATCCGGGATCTGCTGTATGACCAAGGCTTCACCATTAGCGGGGCGCGCAATAAATTACACGAGATTGTGCAGATTGAAGGCGACAAGCGACGCAATGGGGAAGTCATGCTCGATGGTGTTGACGTCATCGACGGCGCTGATTCAGGCTTGGGCGATTTTGCTGATTCAGGCGATTTTGAGGACAGCGAACCCGGCAACGACGCAGCTGATTTGCCCAGCGGCAGCCTGGCCCAGCAGCGCCTGCAACTGGTGCGCCGCGAGCTGTTTGAAATTCGTGATCTGCTTGGCGCCACGTATTAAGAACACCCGATTGCGCAAGCTATAATTTGACACTTCGGTGTGTGGCGCAGCCTGGTAGCGCACTTGCATGGGGTGCAAGGGGTCGAAGGTTCGAATCCTTTCACACCGACCAGTAGACAGTACAAAGGCCTCTAGGAAGCGATTCTTAGAGGTCTTTTTCATTGGTAAATCAGGGTCTTACGCTGCAACGGCGTACAAAGCCATCTATTGACTGCCAAGTCAAAACCGGGGAACATAACGGGGAACAGACCGGGACAAACAGCCTTTTTTAGCTTTTGTTCCCCGGTTTCACTGGAGAAACCCCATGCTGACCGATGCCGACTGCCGCAACGCAATTTGTTCCCCGGTCAAGAACCGGGCGCGGTTAACTGATGCAGGTGGCCTATATCTTGAAATAAGCCCGGCCGGATCAAAACGCTGGTTTTGGAAAATCTATGCGGACGGCAAAGAGTCGCGGCTTGCGCTGGGAAGTTACCCGGCGGTGACCCTAGCGGCAGCGCGCAAAGCACGGGACGCGGCAAAGCTGAAAAAGTC
>JANYFF010000192.1 GCA_025362825.1 Polaromonas sp.
CTCGTGGTCATGCTCGTCGCCGTGAGTATCTTCATCTCCCGGGGCACCGCCTGCAGCTTGCACAGGTTTTGGATCAAAACCGGCCTTGCGGATGGCTTCGAGGGCCAGAGGCAGCGCAACATCGGATGCATCGATCCTGAGCGTGCGAGCGCCAAGCTGGAACCCCAGGGAGCGGATATCGGGAATAAGTTCAAGCGCCCGCCGAATCTCGGACTCTTCCGCGCTGCAGTCCATGGTGGCGATCCTAAACACATTGCCGCCTGAATTCGACGCTGCGCTCCCCTGAGGGCCGGTCGGCGACGGGGTAGAACACGCGGCCGAGCCGCAAGAATCTGCTTTTGGGGAAGGCGTGTTTTCTGGTTTCATGGCCTAATTGGAAACCTTGTAGCGACCTTAAGGTCAAGTCAGCCCCTCTGTTGCCCCTTCAGGTACAGCGGGTTTAGTCCGCAACGGCGAAATGCTAACAATGGAGCGCAAAGTGAAAATTGGTGAACTTGCCCAAGCTGCCGGTACGCAAAGCGAAACCATCCGCTACTACGAGCGTGCTGGTCTCTTGCCAGAGGCTGCACGCACCGAGGCGAATTACAGAGACTACAACCCCAGTCATATTCAGCGCCTGGCGTTTATTCGTCATTGCCGCTCATTGGACATGACACTCGAAGAGATCCGGACGCTTCTCCAGTTCAAGGACGCGCCAGAAGAAAACTGTGAGCAGGTCAACGCTCTCCTTGACGAGCACATCGGACACGTGGCAACACGCATCAACGGACTCAAGATTTTGCAAAAAGACTTAAAGGCTTTGCGGGAGCAATGCACAAGTGACCGTAACGCCTCGGAATGTGGCATCCTCAACCGCCTCGAAGAGGCGGCAAGGCGTCCTGCGGAGCAAGTTATTGATCGCAATCATCCGGTTCACGTTTATGGAGTACACCAGACCATGACCGGCGCTCGGGTCGCAAATTCAAAACCGAAAATGTAGCATCCACATCAACCCCACGGTTACCGCAATACCGCCAGACGCCAACATTTTCGGCAAGCGATAGCTAATGTCAGCTTTTAGGAACCCAGTTCAAACTCTTGGAATTCCGCTTTGTCGTCGAAAGCGGACAGTACTCGAGTCAGTGGCCGATGAGAAACTTTAGGTAGCCCTACAAGTTTCAGTGGTCATTACCGGCATCCTTAACTAAAAGCGGCAACGATTACCGGAATAGATGGTCAACCACACCGGAATATGCAGTGCTGCCAACCAGCTCAGTGAAGATGAGCGGCAGGCAGTATTACAAGCAGCCAACCGGGTGGACTGCGCCAGCCTGACACCGCACCAGATCGTACCCAGGTTGGCAGATGAAGGCATCTTCTTGGCTTGCGAGTCGACCTTCTACCGGGTACTCAGGGCTGCGGGGCAGAACAGACGCCGTGGACGCAGCAAGGCGCCTGTAGCCCGGCCCCTGACGACGCACCGGGCGGACGGTCCGAACCAGCTCTGGTGCTGGGACATCACGTGGATGCCGACGACGGTCAAGGGCCGGTACTTCTACTGGTACATGGTCAAGGACATCTACAGCCGCAAGCTGATCGTCAACGAAGTGCACGAAGCCGAGTCATCGACGTATGCGTGCCAGCTGGTCAGGCGTGGCTGCCTGCGCGAGCAGACGGCCGGCAGGCCCGTGGTGCTGCACTCGGACAACGGCTCGGCGATGAAGGGATCGAACCTGCTGGCGACAATGCACGAGCTGGGCCTGGAGCCGTCCTACAGCAGGCCTCGGGTGAGCAACGACAACGCATATGCGGAGGCGCTGTTCAGGACTGCCAAGTACTGCCCGATGTGGCCACAAAAGCCCTTTGATACGCTCGATGAGGCACGCAACTGGGTGATGAAATTTGTTAGCTGGTACAACGAGGAACACCGCCACAGCGCACTGAAATATGTCACGCCTGGCCAGCGCCACAGGGGGCTGGACAAAGCCTTGCTGGAAAAGCGGGCCGCGCTGTACGCCGAAGCCCGCAGACGCAACCCACAGCGCTGGGCATCGGGCCTGAGGAACTGGCAACTCGAAGACGCGGTTTACCTCAACCCGGAAAGGGAACAAAAACCAATTCCAAAGCAGGCAGCCTGAAAAGCTGCTGAGGCGACAACTACCTTGACACACGCCGTGGTCGTGCATAGCTTCATCGTTTGACAAGGTGAGGGCTCAATGGGTTCTCAGCAGTCTACGAGTTCTTGCTCGCGACAGATCGACGCTACAGTCACACAGCAGAATTAACATTGGTGACGGAGGCAAGTATTTTGCGCAGGGCTGTTGTATAGCCAAAGTCAAAAATGACTTTCCCCTTAAGATCACGAACTTCGCCATTCCTTCCTTCAAGCCACCCTTGGCTTTCAAGGAAGTCGGTTGACATTGCAACAACTAAAGCCTCCTGTTCGGAGTCGGTTAGCTGAATCGGATTGACCAATAGAACGGATGCTAGGCCATCACCGCTGGCGATTGTTGCGCCGAGAGGTCGCATATTGATTACAAATTCAGTCTGCGACTTTAAGAGGTTTAATTGAGCTTTTAAATCATTTTTCTCAGCGATAACCGACTGCATGATGGAGCGTATGGCTGGGTCCTCGATTCGCATCAAATACTCGTGCCCGGAAATTGTCTTTGCCTTGGAATCTTTAGTTGCTGCCGGCCCGCTGAACGCTGCCCAAGCCAGGATGAGGTCGCAGTATTCTTTTGAAGCCTTGTTGTACAGCACACGCCCCTTGAATATCCCCTGCGCTTCGCAAAGTCTGCCAATTGAGGGTAGGCTGAAGTCACGCAACCTCCCGCGGGAACTTTCATGATGCTTGCGGCAAATTTCGTGAACCAGTTTTAGGTTTGCGACTTTGTTGGATCGGTAGCCGACCGAAAGAATAGATTCAAGCACTTCATCGGGGTGAATAGTTGTTTGTAATGTCATTTTTTAGGCCTTGGAACTTGCGGCACTTCGCTCGTTAGACGTGGGAGTTGAGAGCAGTCGGCAATAAATTCATTGAGATCAATACCAAGTGCAGCAGAGATGCTTTTTCCGGCATCTGCAATGTCGCAAATTGTTCGCATCCCGAGCATTGGACTAATGGGGTTGGCCTTTTGAGCCAACCATCGCATAAATTCATTTCCGGCCTTAAGTTGGTTGTCTTCACTAAGGCGATAGAACATGGGTGGAACGCTGTCGTTCTCCAAAGCAATATCAAGCCACTGTGAACGTTTGATCACTGCTTTCCCGTGTGCTAGGTCGGCATAGAGCTCAAGTCCCTCGCAGACGGCGGATAACTGGAGCAGCTCTGAATTCGTATCTTCCAGTGCCAGGTGGACGTCCGTTTCTTCGCCCACTGCAATCATCTCCATGCCCGACGATTGCTTGATATTTGTGACCGCCTGAACCCGGAGAATGAGCTTGTAACATTGCACTTTATCTTGCAGCAGTTCTCCAAATACCGCGTGAGCCGACTCATAGATGCGCTCTGCCGTACGCAGCTTTTCCAGATCTTCAAAAGGCTTGCCGGCGGTTTCCGCCTCAGCCTTTATCCGTTTAATCGTTTGTAGGTGTTCATACTTTTTAGAAGTATCAATACCTGCTTCGCTCAGCCGGTATTCAATGTTGTTAAGGTGTGCAACAAGCGCGGGCAGATAATGGCTGAAGGTGACAAACCAACGGCACCGAATGCAATTTCTTGCGCCACCAGGCACGGGGCCGTGCACAAGCAGCCCCCCAAACTTGCCAGCCAGCGCCGCACCTCCGTTAAAACACCCGCCAACTTTCGAGCCGTCAACAGGGCCCTCGTTGCCTCCCATCAGGCATAAACCATTGAACATCGTCATCCAACC
>JANYFF010000197.1 GCA_025362825.1 Polaromonas sp.
GTCGATGTCAGTGCGGGCACCTTGCTCAGGCAGGCCCGAGAAGCAGCAGGTCTTCATATCGCGGCGTTGGCTGTTTCGCTCAAAGTCCCGGTAAAAAAACTCGAAGCTCTGGAGGCGGATCGTTTTGAGCTGCTGCCTGACGCCGTGTTTGTTCGAGCTCTGGCAGCAAGCGTATGCCGCACGCTGAAAATAGACGCGGCACCCGTGTTGCAGAGGTTACCAAAGAACAGCAATGCCAAGCCTGCTTACCAAAGCGCGAGCATTAACGCCCCTTTTCGTACGCCGGGCGATGGTCCAGGCCCTTCGGTGTGGACGCATATTTCCCGGCCGGCGGTACTCGCTGGCCTGCTGCTGCTGTTGGGGGCGCTGGTTTTGATTTTTCTGCCTGCAGTAAAAAGCGGTATTCGTGACGCCACATCAGACTCGACCAGTGTCGTTGGAAATGCCGAATCTGCGGCAGTCCCCGCTAACGTCGCCGCTGAGGCAATCGGTGTCGCAGCGGTAAAGCTATCTTCCACAAACGGCGAAAATCTTTCCTCTACGTCGGCGACAACCGACAGTGCTGTCTTGCACACTGATGGATCGGCGCCATCCGTCTCGTCTGCACCAGCAATCATGCAGACTGCGTCAAGTCCAGTGCCTGCAGCTTCTGCGCTTGCCTCACTTGCGCCGGCATTGGTAGCGCCGTCCGCTGAGGCCAGCGCCGCGCCGCCTTCGTCTGCGACGGGTATCGTGGTTTTCAGGGCCAAAGGCGAGTCCTGGGTAGAGGTCACTGATTCCAAAGGAACTGTGGTGTTGCGCCGAACGCTGGTTCCCGGCGATATCGTCGGTGCATCTGGTGCATTGCCTTTGGCTGCAGTTGTTGGCCGTGCTGATGCTACTGAAGTGAAAATTCGAGGCAAAGCCTTTGAATTGGCTACTTTTGCCAAAGACAATGTCGCGCGATTTGAGGTCAAGTAGTGTCCATCTGTCTTCCCATTGAAGTTTCTGCAACAAAGGCACGCCGTTCAAACCAGGCGCGCGTAGTCTGGGGTACGCGTGTCGTCACCGTCGGTGGCGATGCGCCCGTTCGTGTGCAGTCCATGACAAACACCGACACGGTGGATGCGATAGGCACCGCCATCCAGGTCAAGGAGTTGGCCCTGGCAGGCTCCGAGATGGTCCGGATCACCGTTAATACCCCCGAAGCGGCGCGGGCTGTGCCGTATGTCCGTGAACAACTGGACCGCATGGGCATTGACGTTCCCTTGATCGGTGACTTTCATTTCAACGGCCATCGCCTTTTAACTGACCACCCTGCCTGCGCGGAAGCGCTCTCAAAGTACCGAATCAATCCAGGTAACGTCGGCAAAGGCGACAAGCACGACAAACAATTCGGGCAAATGATTGAGGCGGCCATCCGCTGGAAGAAACCTGTACGTATAGGCGTCAACTGGGGCAGCCTGGACCAGGAACTGCTGGCCAACCTGATGGACGAGAACAGCGCCCGTGCCGTTCCATGGGACGCCAAACAGGTGATGTACGAAGCGCTGATCACCTCCGCCGTAGACTCGGCGCGGCTGGCGGAGAAAATGGGGCTTGAGCGCGACCAGATTATCCTGTCATGCAAGGTCAGCGGCGTGCAGGACCTTGTCTCTGTTTACCGTGAACTCGCCAGGCGCGACAGTTACGCCCTCCATCTTGGGTTGACGGAGGCAGGCATGGGGACCAAGGGTACGGTGGCTTCGGCGACCGCCTTGTCCATCTTGTTGCAGGAAGGCATTGGCGACACCATTCGCGTTTCTTTGACGCCGCAGCCCGGCGAGTCGCGCAATCAGGAGGTGGTCATCGCGTCGGAAATCCTGCAAGCGCTGGGCCTGCGGAGTTTTAACCCCAGCGTCACAGCCTGTCCGGGATGTGGCCGCACGACAAGCACCACTTTTCAGGAACTCACTCAGCAGATTGACGACTTTCTGCGTGCGCAGATGCCGGTCTGGCGCGAGCAATATCCGGGTGTCGAAAAAATGAAAGTGGCCGTCATGGGCTGCATTGTGAACGGCCCAGGGGAGAGCAAGCATGCCGACATCGGTATCAGCCTTCCCGGTTCGGGTGAAGCCCCCGCTGCGCCTGTCTACATCGACGGCGAAAAAAGCATGACATTGCGGGGTGACCGGATAGCGCAAGAATTCCAGGTCATCGTTGAAAACTACATCAAAAAGCGCTTGCAGGATTTCCGACGCGATGACCACCTCCTGATTGCGCGACTCGCCGGGCTGCGGCGTCAAAGAAACGCGAATGGTGTCGCCAATGCCTTCCTGCAACAAGATGGA
>JANYFF010000211.1 GCA_025362825.1 Polaromonas sp.
CACGGTGGCCAGCACGTCTTTGCCGGTTTTTTCACCGCGCACTTCTTCCAGCAGCTTCATGATGTTGGCCGGGCTGAAAAAGTGCGTGCCAATCACGTCCTGCGGGCGCTTGGTGAAGGCCGCAATCTTGTTCATGTCGAGCGTCGAGGTGTTGGATGCCAGGATGGCTCCTGGTTTCATCACGCGGTCAAGCTCGGTGAACACTTTTTCCTTGACGCCCATTTCTTCAAACACGGCTTCGATCACCATGTCAGCGTCCTTGAGGTCGTCATAGCTCAGGGTGGTGGTCAACAGGCTCATGCGCTGCTCATACTTGTCCTGCTTGAGCTTGCCTTTTTTAACCTGCGATTCGTAGTTTCTGCGAATGGTCGCAATGCCGCGGTCAAGCGCGTCCTGCTTCATTTCCAGCATCTTGACGGGGATGCCAGCGTTCAGGAAGTTCATGGAAATACCGCCACCCATGGTGCCGGCGCCAATCACGGCGATGGATTTGATGTCACGTTTCGGCGTGTCGGCAGGCACATCAGGAATCTTGGAGGCTGCACGTTCAGCCATGAAGATATGGCGCAGTGCACGGCCCTCAGGTGTCCACATCAGCGCGATGAAAACTTCACGCTCAAAAGCGATGCCGTCGTCAAACTTGCGTTTGGTGGCGGCCTCCACCGTGTCAACGCATTTCAAGGGCGCAGGGTAGTTCTTGGACATACCCTTGACCATGTTGCGCGCGAACTGAAAGTACGCGTCGCCATTTGGGTGCTTGCAGGGCAGGTTCCGAACCAGCGGAAGCGGCCGGATGTCGGCAATGGACTGTGCAAACGCCAGCGCATCCTGAGCAAGCGACTCGGCCGATGCAGCCATCTTGTCGAACAGTTTTTGGCCCGGGATCTGTGCAAGTATTTCGCTTTTGACAGGCTCACCGCTGACAATCATGTTAAGTGCGGCTTCAACGCCCAGCACGCGCGGAAGGCGCTGCGTGCCGCCAGCGCCGGGCACCAGGCCCAGTTTGACCTCTGGCAATGCAACGCTGCAGCCAGGTGCTGCAATGCGGTAATGGCAGCCCAATGCGAGCTCAAGGCCGCCACCCATACACACTGTGTGAATAGCAGCCACGACGGGTTTGGCTGAATTCTCAATTGCCAGGATCACGCTGAGCAAGTTCGGCTCGGCCAGTGCCTTGGGACTACCAAATTCCTTGATGTCGGCGCCACCCGAAAACGCCTTGCCGGCACCGGTGATCACTATGGACTTGATTGCCGGATCATGATTGGCCTTGTGCAGGTTGTCAGTGATGCTCAGGCGTGTGGCATGGCCGAGGCCATTAACCGGAGGATTGCTGAGCGTGATGACGGCGACGGTGCCGTGAACTTCGTAAAGAGTAGTCATTGAGCCGTGGTTCCTTGATTAAAGTTTCTGTTTTTCCGGTCGCGATGCAGCAAAAAAAGCATCCCGCGTAAAATAGTACGAGCGTTCTTTTCTTATTGTAGAGGCACCCGCCAGGCATGCAAGTGCAACGTTGGTCGGGCTTGTCCCTGTCGGGACAAGCAGCGCCGGAGTTTCTTCTATTTCCATTTCAATGCGAGAATAGGCACGAAGCCGCAGACGGTGCTGTAGCACGGCAAGGCGAAGCAACAACATATCGCTTTGAAATGGGAATGGAATCAGACCTCAAGCCATTCTTTGCGAATGTACGCATCCGCTCGCAAACTGTCGGGGGTACCTTGAAACACGATGCTACCGTGACCCATCACCAGGGCCCGGTCAGAGATGGCCATGGCAATGGTGAGTTTCTGTTCTATCAGCAAGACGGAGATGCCCTTACTTTTAAGCGTTTGAAGATACTGCCCCACCAGCTCCACAATTTTTGGAGCCAGGCCTTCGGTCGGTTCGTCAATGATGATGAGATCAGGGTCACCCATCAGCGTTCGACATAAGGTGAGCATCTGTTGTTCGCCGCCGGATAAAACACCGGCTTCAGTGTGCTGGCGCTCCAGCAGGCGTGGAAACATGGTGTACATGTCGTTAAACGTCCAGCGGGAACCCTTGCCAGAGCCTTTTTGTCCGAGCAGCAGATTTTGATGCACCGTCAGCTTGGGAAAGATATCGCGGTTTTCCGGAACGTAGCCAATACCAAAATGCGCGATCTGGTAAGGCTTGCTGCCGACAATCTCGCTGCCTTTCCAGTTCACGGAGCCCTGACAGTCAACCAGTCCCATGATGGCCTTGGCAGTGGTAGATCGGCCCGATCCGTTTCGGCCCAACAAAGCAACAATTTCACCAGCCTGCACGTCAAAGGAAACGCCGTGCAACACATGACTCTTGCCATAAAAGGCGTGGAGATTTTTGACAGTCAGCATGCTCAATGTGCTCCAGACTGTTGGTCTGCAACCGAAGAACCCAAATAGGCCTCCTGCACACGCTGGTCGGCACGTACTGTTTCAGGCTTGTCGTAGGCAATCACCTCGCCGTAAACCACAACAGCAATTTTGTCGGCCAGACCAAACACCACACCCATGTCATGTTCGACAGTCAGCAGTGTTTTTCCAACCGTGACTTCCTTGATCAGGCTGATAAAACGGCTGGTCTCTGAACGGCTCATGCCGGCCGTGGGTTCGTCCAGCAGAATCACGTTAGCCCCTCCGGCGATGGTGATGCCAATTTCGAGAGCCCGCTGCTCGGCATAGGTCAAATTGATGGCCAGCACATCACGTTTTTTGTCAAGTTTGATCATGCGCATGAGTTCTTCTGCACGGTCATTTGCATCGTCCAGGTCTGCGAGAAATTTAAAGAGCGTGTACTTGTACCCAAGGCTCCACAATACGCCGCAGCGCAGGTTCTCAAAAACACTGAGCTTGGGAAAGATGTTTGTGATCTGGAAACTGCGGCTCAAACCCATGCGATTGATTTCAAACGGTTTTTTGCCATCGATACGCTGGTCGTTGAGCAGCACCTGCCCGCTGGTGGGCGCAAAGCGGCCGCTGATCAGATTGAACAATGTTGACTTGCCCGCGCCATTGGGACCGATGATGCCGACACGTTCGCCAGCCTTCACGGTCAGGTTCACGCCACGGATGATCTCCGTTTTGCCGAAGCTCTTGCGCAGGTCTTTGAGTTCTAGTGCGTAAGTCATAGTGTTTTCCACCTGGGGAGGGCGCCGTTTGCCAAGGAATCAGCGTCTACGGAGTGACGAGCTTGGGGGCTCATAGTGCCTCCCTGCGCTTGATCTCTTTCTCGATATATTCCTGGATCTGTCCCCATTCCTGCAGGAACTGCCGGCGCGTTACCTCGAACAAGCCCAGACCCGTCAGCAGGACGATGGCCGCGCCGAACCAACTGTTCAGACCGTGTGAGTCCAGCGTCACGCCGAGGAAGATCAGCTGAGAGCCCAGCGTGGTGTTGAGCTGGAGGTGGTACACCATCTCGATCATTGCGGCCGCGCCCAGCAACATAATGAGGGCCGTGACCGCCAGCGCCAAGTAACTTACCCACAGCTGGCGCAGCTTGCCGAAGGCGGCCACGCGAAGGTTCATCATGATCAGGCTGGCGATGCCGCCGGGCGCGTATATCACCATGAACAGGAAGATCAGGCCCAGGTAGAGCAGCCAGGCCTTGGTGAACTCCGACAGCAGCACGGTGGCCAGCACCATCAGGATACCGCCGATGATGGGGCCGAAGAAGAAGGTGGCCCCGCCCAGGAAAGTGAACAGCAGGTAGGCGCCCGAGCGCGCCGCGCCCACCACTTCGGCCGTCACGATCTCAAAGTTCAGCGCGCCCAGGCCGCCTGAAATACCGGCGAAGAACCCAGCGATGATGAAGGCCATATAGCGCACCTTCTGGGTGTCGTAGCCGACGAACTCAACCCGCTCGGGGTTGTCGCGCACTG
>JANYFF010000302.1 GCA_025362825.1 Polaromonas sp.
ATCGTGGCCGATGCAGAGGCAGGTTTTGGTGGCGTGCTGAATGCTTTCGAGCTGATGAAGGCCATGATCAAGGCCGGTGCCGGCGGCGTGCATTGGGAAGACCAGTTGGCTTCGGTCAAGAAATGCGGCCACATGGGCGGCAAGGTGTTGCTGCCAACGCGTGAATCCTGCCAGAAGCTGATCGCAGCCCGCATGGCTGCCGACGTGTGCGGCGTGCCTACGCTGGTGATTGCCCGTACCGATGCAGAAGCTGCTGATTTGCTGACGTCCGACTACGACGAGATCGACAAGCCTTTCCTGACGGGCGAGCGCACTGCTGAAGGCTTCTACAAGACCCGCAAAGGTATTGACCAGGCGATTGCCCG
The DNA here is from genome assembly GCA_025362825.1 of Polaromonas sp. GTDB lineage: Bacteria > Pseudomonadota > Gammaproteobacteria > Burkholderiales > Burkholderiaceae_C > Polaromonas. Next base: position 366 of record JANYFF010000302.1, read on the forward strand.
CGCCAACGCTTATGCCGAGTACGCTGACTTGGTGTGGTGCGAAACCGGCACGCCTGACCTTGACTTTGCCAAGAAGTTTGCAGATGCCGTGCACAAGGTTCACCCAGGCAAGATGCTGGCTTACAACTGCTCGCCGTCTTTCAACTGGAAGAAAAACCTGGACGACGCGACCATTGCAAAGTTCCAGCGCGAACTCGGCGCCATGGGTTACAAGTACCAGTTCATCACGCTAGCCGGCATCCACTCCATGTGGTACAACATGTATGACCTGTCGCAGGACTACGTCAAGCGCGGCATGTCCGCATACGTCGAGAAGGTCCAGGAGCCTGAATTCGCAGCACGCGATCGTGGCTACACCTTTGTGTCGCACCAGCAGGAAGTCGGCACCGGCTACTTCGACGAAGTCACCACAGCCATCCAGGGCGGCAAGTCCAGCGTTACAGCGCTGACCGGTTCTACCGAAGAAGAGCAGTTCCACTGAAATAGCACTCAATAGCGACAGCGGCCTCGTGCCGCTGAGCCCCGCCCGGACAGGCCCTCGCAGGTTTGCCCGGGCTTTTTTATGTGGCTGTTTTGGCGTAGAGTGCAGTCTGCCGGACAACAGGCAGTCAGATAACTGTGGAGGAGGCCGCGATGTCTAACGAAACGGTAGGGTTCAAGCGCGTTCCGTGTGCCGTGTGCAGTGGTACTGGTGAGCTGCGCATCGAAAGCGAAAACATCAACGAAAACTTTGAGGTCGAAAAGCAGACCGTCATTACAGAATGCCCCCAATGCCGCGGCCTGGGTTTCATTCCGCCGGCCCGCCCGGCGTAAGGCCGTTTGAGTGCCCCGGGCCGACCTACCGTAAAATACGGTCATGCAATCACGCAAGCTCACCAATCAGGAAACAGGAAGGACAGTTCGGGTTATGACACCGCGAACTACGACCTCGTCCTCTTTCTGGAGTCATTCAGGGTTCTAGCCCGCATCCCCTGTTGACCGGTTGCTACTTATTTAATAGCAGTCACCTCATAAAATCTATCGACCAAAAGCGCGGCACTCCGCGCTTTTTTGTTTTTCGCCTGTCTTTATAAAGTTATTCCCATGATTCAAATCACGCTACCAGATGCCTCACGACGCGAATTCCCCCAAGCCGTGACGGTTGCAGAAGTTGCAGCCTCCATTGGTGCTGGCCTTGCCAAGGCGGCGCTGGGCGGCAAGGTTGATGGAAAAGTCGTCGACACCAGTTATCTGATTGAAAAAGACAGCAGCCTGGCCATCATCACGGCCAAGGATGCCGATGGCCTGGACCTGATTCGCCACTCGACGGCTCATTTGCTGGCCTATGCCGTGAAAGAGCTGTTTCCGGATGCGCAGGTGACAATCGGCCCGGTCATTGAAAACGGGTTTTTCTACGACTTTTCATACAAGCGCCCCTTCACGCCCGACGACTTAGTGGCCATCGAAAAGCGCATGACGGAACTTGCCGCCAGAGACGAAACCGTGACGCGCCGGGTGTTGCCGCGCGATGAAGCCGTGGCCCATTTCAAAAGCATTGGTGAGCACTACAAAGCCGAGATCATTGCCAGTATTCCGGCCAACGAAGACGTGTCGCTGTACCGTGAAGGCAACTTTGAGGATTTGTGCCGCGGCCCGCACGTACCGAGCACGGGCAAGCTGAAATTTTTCAAGTTGATGAAACTGGCCGGTGCCTACTGGCGCGGTGACCACCGCAATGAAATGCTGCAGCGGGTGTACGGTACGGCCTGGGCCACCAAGGACGAACTTCAGCAGTATCTGACGCAGCTTGAAGAAGCCGAAAAGCGCGACCACCGCAAACTGGGCAAGGAACTCGATTTATTCCACATTGATGACCATGCGCCTGGTCTGGTGTTCTGGCACCCCAAGGGCTGGACGATCTGGCAAGGCGTCGAGCAGTACATGCGCAAGGTCTACCAGGACAACGGTTACCAGGAGGTAAAGGGTCCGCAAATCATTGACAAAACGCTCTGGGAAAAAACCGGCCACTGGGACAAGTACCGCGACAACATGTTCACAACGGAGAGCGAGAAGCGCGAGTACGCCCTCAAGCCCATGAACTGCCCGGGCCATATC
>JANYFF010000325.1 GCA_025362825.1 Polaromonas sp.
AATGATCGCTGTGTTGCTGGTGTGTGCGGCGCCGGTTATCGCGTCATATTTCACTTATTACGTGGTCCGGCCTGAAGGCCGCCGCAACTACGGTGAACTGGTAGACCCACAAAGACCTTTGCCGGCCATGCGTACCAGCGCGCTTGACGGTCAAGCCAGTGAGTTGACGGCGCTCAAGGGCCAGTGGCTGCTGATGAGCGTCGCCAGTGCCGCTTGTGACCAGGCCTGCCGGCAGCGCCTGTATTTCCAGCGGCAATTGCGCGAGGCGCTCGGCAAGGAAAAAGACCGGCTGGACTGGGTCTGGCTCGTGACCGACGACGCGCCCATTGACGCCCGCCTGCGGCCGGCGCTTAACTCATCAACCGCGCTTCGGGTGCCCTCTGCCGCTCTGGCGCAATGGCTGCCGCCTGCTGCTGGCCAGCACGTCGAAGACCATCTTTACCTGGTCGATCCACTCGGCAACCTGATGATGCGTTTTCCGGCCAACATGGATACCGCCGGCGCTGCAAGTGCCAAGCGCGATCTGGATCGCCTGCTACGCGCTTCCGCCAGTTGGGACAAGGAAGGCCGGTGAGGATGACCCCCACGCTTGTCGCTTCGCGTACTGCGCTCCCCCCCGGGGGGGCTGTGCTTGCTTGGGGCGGCCCGGCGCTGCGTATGGTGACCCCCACGCTCCCCACTTCGTGTGGTTCGCTGCCCTCCGAGGGGGCCGCTGCGCCTGCGGACTGGCGGAGCCAGATCCGCGGCCCTGGCTGGCAAGACCAGATCACCGCAATCACACGCATTTGCAAGTTGAAGCCGCGGGACCGGCTATGTCAGGTCGCGGTTGGACGGGTCCATGGCTGACCTCTACAACCTTAGCCCGGCGATACGCCTGATGATCACGGGCCTGATCGTGGCTTTGGGTCCGTTGGCCTGGGTCTGGCTGCGCAAGCGCAATTCTCCGGTAGCGCAGCGTCTGCGCATGCTGACGCTGGTGACGCTTTTCCTCACCTTTGACCTGGTCGTGTTTGGCGCGTTCACGCGGCTCACCGACTCTGGTCTAGGCTGTCCCGACTGGCCGGGCTGCTATGGCCACGCCAGCCCGGTGGGCGCGCAGCTGCATATCGAGGCGGCACAGGCGGCCATGCCCAGCGGCCCCGTCACGCATCCCAAGGCCTGGATTGAAATGATTCACCGCTATCTGGCGACCGGCGTGGGAGTGATGATTCTTACTCTGACCGTGACCAGTTGGCTGGAGCGCTCACGAGTACAGATTTCTCCATGGTGGCCTACGTTGACGTTACTGTGGGTTTGCCTGCAGGGCGCATTTGGCGCGCTCACCGTCACGATGAAACTGTTTCCCGTCATCGTCACCCTGCACCTGCTGGGCGGCATGGTGCTGCTGGCCTTGCTGAAAGTGCAGTCTGTGCGTTATGCCCAGGCGCAGGGTGAGCAGGCATCCGTGCCGCTGAAAGGTACGACGCATGCGCTCGTACGGGCGGCAGTTGCGCTGCTGTGGCTACAGATCGCACTCGGCGGCTGGGTCAGCACCAACTACGCCGTGCTGGCCTGTACTGAGTTCCCCGCCTGCCAGAACTCGCTTTGGCCGGCGATGAATTTCTCTGAAGGCTTTACTCTCTGGCGCGCTTTGGGCGCCAGCGCTGACGGTGGCAACATCAGCTTCCAGGCGCTGACGGCCATCCACTATGTGCATCGCCTCAGTGCCTATCTTGTCTTTACCGTGCTGCTGGCGCTGGCATGGCGTCTGTATCGCCTGAGTGCGCTGCGCAGCCAGGCGAAATGGCTGGCCGGGCTGACCGTGCTGCAGGTCGCCACCGGGCTTGGCAATGTCTTGCTGGGCTGGCCATTAGCCGCTGCAGTGCTGCATACAGGCGGTGCAGCGGCGCTGGTGATCGTGCTGACGGGCGTTGTGGCCGGCAGCCGCAATGCGCTGGGCACGGTAAGCGCCTCCAAATTCAGTTCTTCGAGATTGCTCGCATGAACCCCATCGATCCATCCATCGCAGTTGACCTGCCCGTCAGGGCGGTGCCGTCAAAGTTCAGGCAGTTTTATTCGTTGACGAAGCCGCGCGTAGTGCAGCTGATCGTGTTTTGCGCCCTGATTGGCATGGTGCTGGCGGTGCCCGGTGTGCCCGGCTGGCCTGAGGTGCAGCGCGCGCTGGTAGCCTGCGCTGGCATCTGGCTGGTGGCCGGCGCGGCGGCGGCCTTCAATTGCCTGGTTGAGCAGGGCATCGACTCGCGCATGAAGCGCACGTCCTGGCGCGCTACCGCGCAGGGCCAGATCAGCAACCCGCTGACGCTGACTTTTTCAGCAGCGTTGTGCGCTGTTGGCTCGGCCATTTTGTACTGGTGGGTGAATCCGCTCACCATGTGGCTGACCTTCGCCACCTTTGTAGGCTACGCAGTGATTTATACCGTCATCCTCAAGCCGATGACGCCGCAAAACATCGTGATCGGCGGCGCATCGGGCGCCATGCCGCCGGTGCTGGGCTGGGCCGCCATGACCGGTTCGGTTGGCCCCGAGGCCTTGATCCTTTTCCTGATTATTTTTCTCTGGACGCCACCGCACTTTTGGGCGCTGGCACTGTATCGTGTTGAGGACTACCGCAAGGCCGGCCTGCCCATGCTGCCCGTCACGCACGGGAACGAATTCACCCGCCTGCAAGTCTTCCTCTACACCTTGGTGCTGTTTCCGGCCTGCCTCATGCCTTTTGCATTTCACATGAGCGGCTGGCTGTACCTGGTGGCCGCGGTGGGTTTGAGTATGGGGTTCAGCTGGTATGGCTGGCGCCTGTGGCGTAATTACTCCGATGCACTGGCGCGCAAGACATTCCGCTTTTCATTGATTCACCTGTCGGTCCTGTTTGCGGCGCTGCTGCTGGACCACTACTTCGTTCAGGCTTTTTAAATGACACACCACGGCAGGCGCAATGCTATTAAATTAATAGCTGGAGTGGCCGTTATTGCGGGGGCTACAGGCGTTTTGACTGCTTGCGCACCAGAAGAAAAGCCGCAATTCAAAAGTATCGACCTCACCGGTGCCGATTACGCTAAGGATTTTTCCCTGCCCGACCAGTTCGGTAACGTCCGCACGCTCAAGGACTTTGCCGGCAAGGTCGTGGTGGTGTTTTTCGGTTTCACCCAGTGCCCCGATGTCTGCCCGACCTCCATGGCCGAGCTTGCCGGCATCCGAAAGGCTCTGGGGGCAGACGGCGACAAGCTGCAGGCCATCTTCATCACGGTCGACCCGGAGCGCGATACACCCGAGCTGCTCAAGGCCTATATGGGCAATTTCGATCCCACCTTTCTCGCCCTGCGGCCCGGCATGGACAAACTGCCCGACGTCGCCAAAGACTTCAAGGTGTACTACAAAAAGGTCGACGGCAAGACACCCGGCAGCTACAGCATGGACCACTCCGCCGGCAGCTACGTATATGACACCCGTGGCCGTGTGCGCCTGTACAGCCGTTACGGCACGGGTCCTGAAGGGCTGACTTCAGATATCCGGCTGCTACTTAAAGGCGCCTAAGGCTTAGCGCCCGTCGCATGCGTAAAAAAGCCATTCCGGCTTGCGCGGGAATGGCTTTTTGATGGAAAAACCAATCAGGCGTAGGCCGCCAGGGTTTTCTTCATCTTTTTCATCGCTGCCACTTCGATCTGGCGAATGCGCTCAGCGCTCACGCTGTATTCAGCTGCCAGATCATGTAGCGTCATGCCACCTGAACCATCGTCGTTAACCTTTAACCAGCGCTCTTCAACAATCCGGCGCGAGCGTGCATCCAGCTCGTTCAGCGCGGTAGCAATGCCGTCACTGGCCAAGTGATCGCGGGCACGCGACTCCATCAGCGCGGTTGGTTCTTGCGTCGCGTCGGCCAAATAGGCAATCGGGCCAAAGGCGTCTTCGCCGTCATCGCTGGGGCTCGGGTCAAGCAGCACGTCGCCGCCCGACATGCGCTGCTCCATCTCGATGACTTCCTCGCGCTTGACGTTCAGCGTCTTTGCCATCGAGTCAATCTGCCCCGCAGTCAGCGTGTCACGGTGCGTCGCCACATCGGCGTCGTCCTTGAAACCCTGTTTCATGGAGCGCAGGTTGAAAAACAGCTTGCGCTGAGCCTTGGTGGTCGCCACCTTGACCATGCGCCAGTTTTTCAGGATGTACTCATGCATCTCGGCCTTGATCCAGTGCAGCGCATAGCTCACCAGCCGGACACCCTGGTCCGGGTCAAAGCGGCGCACTGCTTTCATCAAGCCGATATTGCCCTCCTGGATCAGGTCGCCATGCGGCAGGCCATAACCCAGGTATTTGCGGGAAGTCGACACTACAAGCCGCAAGTGAGAGAGCACTAACTTCTCGGCGGACTCAATGTCGTTGTTTTCCCTAAGTTGGCGCGAAAACGCCTGTTCCTGCTCCAGAGTAAGCATGGGCAAGCGGTTAACTGCAGAAATATAGGCATCCAGGTTGCCCAGAGGCGGCAACAGGGACCACGGATTCACACCAGCCACGGCGCTGGCGGAAGCAGCGGAGGCGGGGACCAGGCCTTTGTAGGTCAGGTTTGGTGAGGCAAGAGCATAAGACACAGCAAAACTCCTTCGTTCTAGGGCTAAATATTAGCACTCTGTTGGAGAGAGTGCTAAGCAGTAAGTTCAATTGCCCGAACGGCAAATGGCTAATCAGTAAAAACCCTGTGTTTACTCTACCGCGGGACAGGAGAGTTGTTGGTGGCTTATTTAGAGATGGTTTGCGTAGGCGCAAGGCTTGCCGCTTTTTTTTGAGTGGCCAGTGCCTGGCGGTGACAGGATGGCCATGTAACAAACAAACTTTACGTGAACTGTGCCGCTACAGCGCTGTCCAACAACCATGAACACCAAATTACAAGGCGTGGCGAACCGCCTTACCTTCTCGCTGGTCCTTCTCTGCACTCTGGGCGGCTGTGCCGTGTACCCAGCCCCGGGACCCTACGCTGTGCCCTACGCGTACGGCACCAATGCCAACGGACAACCGGTTTATGCGGCACCTCCTGTGTACGTCGCGCCCGTTTATTCGCCAAGCCCTTACTACTATGATCCGTTGTATGTCGGTCCGCCGCTGTCACTCAATTTTGGCTACCAGTCGTGGGGTGGTTACCGCAACTACGGCCCCTCATATCGCAGTGGCTACCGTGGAGGTTACAGGGGTGGCTATCGCGGTGGGCCAGGCCGGTCGCACCGTTGAGAGGTGGTGCTGAAAGCGTTTTACAGACCGTTTAAAAGCTTTTGAGTGCGCAGGCGATATCGGCCATTCTGGTCAAACTTTAGTCGTTGAAGATGAAGCTTCGGTCGATATTGCCTATGGCGGACGTCCCGCACAGCTGCATGGTACGTACCAGCTCGTCCTTCAGAATTTCCAGCGCACGTTGGGCTCCGGCTTCTCCGGCGGCAGACACACCATACAGGGTGGCTCGCCCAGTCATTACACCCGCAGCGCCCATGGCGAGTGCCTTAAAAATGTCGGCGCCCCTGCGGATACCGCCATCGAGCAATATGGGAATTCGCCCCTCGACTGCCCGTACGATGCCCGCAAGCGCGTCCAGCGTGGCCACTGCGCCATCAAGCTGGCGGCCACCATGGTTGGAAACGACCAGGGCGTCGCAGCCCATATCCGCCACTCGCACCGCATCGTGCGGGTTGAGGATGCCTTTGATGATCAGCTTGCGTGGCCAGGTGTCCCGGATTTTTTGCAGGCTCTCCCAGTTAAATGCGGGATCGTAGTTGCGCCCCACGGATGAGGCGATCGCCGAAGCGTTGGTGGTCTGGCTCTCCAGTCCGATCAGGTTTTCCATCACCGGCATGCCGTAGCGGACGATGTCGGATAGCCAGCTCGGATGTTGCGCGAAGTCCAGCATGTTCTTTGGCGTAAAACGAAAAGGGACCGCGAAATCGTTGCGGAAATCCCGCTCCCGTTTGCCGCCAACCGGCAGGTCAACGGTGATGACCAGTGCTTCGTAGTCTGCCGCGTAGGCACGATCAATCAATGACGCAAGAAAGGGCTTGTTGCGCAGGATGTAGGCCTGGAACCAGAGCCGGCCTGGTGCCGCTTTCGCGATCTGTTCAATCGACGCTGTCGCTGTGGACGAAAGCGTATAAGGAATGCCGGCCGCTGCAGCCGCACGCGCAATCGCGATGTCCCCGCCGCGCCGGCCAAAGCCGACGGCACCGGTCGGTGCGATGGCGATTGGCAGGCGGGCCTGCTTGCCAACAATCAGGGCATTGGTATCGATCGCCGATACATCGGTAAGGACCCGCGGCAGTAGCCGCCTGCGCTGGTAGGCCGCAACATTGTCCCGCAGCGTCTTCTCGTCTTCGGCGCCACCATCAAAGAAATCGAAAATCGCCCTGGGCAGTCTCTGCCGGGCGGCCAGACGCAAATCCTCAATGGAATAGGCTTTCGACACTTGCTTGGACATGGGATTTTGTATTGATTTTTTCTATCGAGACGGGGGCGCAAACTGCTGCCCCGGCGCCTGCATCATCACTCTGCCTTGACGCCTGCTGCCTTGATCACTTCTTCCCAGCGCGTGTAATCCTTTTTCAGGTAGGCGGCAAATTCAGCCGGGGAGTTCCCAACCACCACAGCGCCAAGTTTCTCCATGCGGGCCCTGACGTCGGGCTTGGCGATGGCCTTGAGCATCGCCTCGTTCAGGCGCTTGATGATGGCCGGTGGCGTTTTTGCCGGTGCCAGCATGCCGACCCAGGGCGCGGTCTCCTCAAAGCCGGGGAAGCCGACTTCGGACATGCTGGGTGTATCGGGGAACTGCGGCAGACGCTTCGCGGTGCCCACAGCCAGGATCTTGACCCGCTTGGCCGCCACGTTGTCGGCAATGCCGATCACCGGGTAGAACATGAAATCGACCCGCCCCGCCATGACTTCTGCCAGCGCCGGGCCATTGCCCTTGAACGGCACATGCAACAGTTTGGCCTTGGCCATGGAGCCCAGCAGTTCGCCGGCCAGGTGGCCAGAGCCGCCATTGCCGGATGAGCCGAAAGCCACAGCCTCCGGCTTGGTCTTTGCCTTTTTGACCAACTCCTGCATGGACTTGAATGGTGAATCGTAGGCGGTGACGGCCACCAGAGGCAGGGTCGCTGCATTGGAAATCGGTTCAAAATCGGTTTTTGGGTTGTAGCCGGCCTCTGCGCCCAGCAGAATGGGACTGACGTTCAGGCCCAGCGATGCAAACAACAGGGTGTAACCGTCGGGTGTCGCGTTCTTCACTTCGCGGGTAGCGATCATGGCGCTGGCGCCGGCCTTGTTTTCCACAAAAACCGTCTGTCCAAGAGTCGCTGTCATGTCGTTGGCCAGCAGGCGAGCGATGACATCGGTTGGCCCGCCAGCGGCAAAACCAACAAGCAGCCGGATCGGTTTGCTGGGGTAGCTTTCCTGAGCCATCGCGGGGGCCCAGGTGCCAGCGGCAAGCGTGGCGGCAGCGATGATACTGAATATTGGGTTTTTCATGTATGTCTCCTGTGAATGTTCAAGTTTGAAGGTGTGGCCTGCCGGGCAGCCTACTGAATCAGGTGTTCCATGACGCCCACCCCGGTCACTTCAAAGCACAGACGGTCACCGGGTTGCAGGTAAACAGGTGGCTGACGAAAAGCACCTATGCCGGCAGGCGTGCCGGTAGCGATCACATCACCGGGCTCCAGGGTCATGTACTGCGAGATATAGGCAATCAGGGTGGCGACCGGAAACAGCATGTCGGCCGTGTAGCCGTGTTGCATCGGGTTGCCGTTGAGCCAGCACAACACCTCCAGCGCTTGCGGGTCGGGAATGTCGTCGCGTGTGACCAGCCATGGGCCCATGGGCGTGAAGCCGTCCATGCTCTTGGCAAATGTCGTTTGCGGCGGCGAAATGTCGAACTGGAATTCACGCGCGCTGAGGTCGTTGAGGATGGTGTAGCCCGCCACCAGTGACAGCGCCGTGGCCGCCGGCACGTCCTTGCCGTAACCACCAATCACGACGGCCAACTCCGCCTCGAAATCCATTTTCGTTACGGTTGCCGGACGCGTCACCGGTGCGCCGGGTGCTGCTATTGAAGATGGAACCATGAAGATGATGCGAGGTTTCTCGAACGGCGCGACCCCGGTTTCCTTCGCGTGGTCCGCATAATTGCGGCCAACGCCGATAACCTTTCCGGGCCTGGGGACTGGTGCGTACAGCTGCACGTCTTTAAGCATCGCATAGCGCCCCTCCTGGGTGTCTTTGACCTCCTCAATATGGGCTGCCAGCGCTTCCATGCCCGGTTGGCCGGACTGCAGCAGGCGCATGATGCCGCCGTCCGGTGCGGTGATGCCTGACGCCGTGTTGCGCGCTTGCGCCTCGCTGGAGACCGGCAGCCGGGTGAGCCAGCCGCTGATGTCGAGCACCCGCTCGCCGGTCACCACCCCAGTCAGGATCGGGCCCTGCCCCTGGTGGTAGGTAACGAGCTTCATGCTGTCACGTTGGGGAAATAGCGGTCCGCCATGACCTGGCAGCGCTTGATGTAACGGTGCTCATCCGGCTTGTAGTCGGGTACCGCGTTGTGCAGCGTGCCCATGTTGTCCCACATCAGCACATCGCCAACGCTCCAGCGGTGCTTGTACTGGTATTTGGGCTGCAACTGGTGCTCGAAAAGGAAGGCCAGGATGCTGTCGCTTTCCTCCTCGGACAACTCATTGATGCGCATCGAATAGCCTGGATTCGCGTACAGCACCTTTTTGCCTGTGATCGGATGTTTGAGGAATACCGGATGCATGACCGGCGGCTTGGCCTTGCGCTGGGCCTCTGTCAAGGGTGGACGGCTGCTACCTTTTTCCATGCGCATCTTGTCCCAGAATTTGGCAAAGTCGTGCGTGATGGTCATGCCGTCGAGCTTTGTTTTCAATTCGGCCGGGAGGTCTTCCCAGGCTGCAAGCATGCTGCAGAACTCCGTGTTGCCCAGTGGTTCGCCATGGCGGTGGGGGATCTCAATGCCGTACAACACATTGGTGAAGGCAATCATCTTGCTATAGGACATGTCGGTGTGCCAGTCCTGCCCGGCGTCGCTCAGGCCCAGCGGCTTGCCGTTTTCATCAACCTTGTTGGACAGGATCATGACTTCCGGCAGGCCGGGTTCCTGGTAAAGGTTGGCCACGTTCACCTCCAGCTTGCCAAAGCGTTCCGCAAAATGTTTCAGCTGCAGGGACGTTAGTTTCTGGTTCGGATAGCTGAGCACGCCGTACTTGCCTAGTGCCTGTTCCAGTACCTTGAACTGTTCGTCGCTCAGGGGTTGGGCCAGGTCCAGGCCGTCGACACGTGCGCCCAGGATTTGACCGCTTTCTGTGATGTTCATTGAGAAGTTATCCTTGATAAGTTGTGGGGATTGAGGTCGGCTGCCAGGTTGAGCGGTTATGGAGTCGGTGGCCCTGCTGGCGCATCACCTGCAAACTCGAATTCAGTGGTGAAGGACATTTCGGCGATCTTCCATGTCCCCTGTGTCTGCCGCAGCGCCGCACGGACCACCGACATGCGAAAGGGGCGGCTGATCGTGAGCGGGCCGGTGTGCACCGAACCATCGTCAAACCGATAAGCCACCATGTAAGCCACGACATGCACCAGGCCGTCCGACTGTGAGTGAACAAAGCTGTTGCTCACCACATGGCGGATACGCTGGGTGGTCGGCCGCTTTTGCATGGCCCGCATGATGTGCGCCGGCCCGTTGAGCGTTTCGCCTTGACGGTGCAATATGCCCTCGGTCTCGAACAGCGAGACCAGCGGCTCATAATCCGATTGATCAAGAAAATAGAACAGTTGATGGATCAACTGCATGCATTCTGGCAAAACCGCACCGACGCTGGTCGTCATTCGTGTCCTTTGAATTTGGCCTCTTTTTCAGCTCCCGCCCAACGCCATTCAGGGATTGAGCAAGAGTCTGAGTGAATTCTAGAGATTTGCACCGGCTCGACATAGGACTCGATACGGAATATATTGTTCTCATTCAAGAAACAGTGGATGCGTCATGGACAGACTGCGGGCTATAGAAATATTTGCAGAGGTGGCGCGGGGATTAAGCTTTTCAGGCGCTGCCCAGCGGCTGGGCATGGCCAAGGGCAATGTCACCAAGCATGTCGCCTGGCTGGAGGAGCTGCTGGGCGCCCAGTTGCTGACACGCACCACCAAAAGCGTGAGCCTGACGGAGGCCGGCCTGTCCCTGATGGAGGGAGGCCAAGACTTGTTGGACCGGTTTGATCTGGTTGGGGAGGCGGTGCGGGGCGCGGTCAAGGCGCCGAAAGGCACGATACGCGTGGGCACGCCGCCATCCTTCGGTGCGACGCACCTGGTGCCGATGATCACGGCTTTTTCGAACGCCAACCCTGACATTCAGTTTGCCATGTACCTCGATGACGGGCGGGTAGATATTGCTGGCGAGGGACTGGACCTGTCGTTGCGCATCGCCCCCTCATTGAAAGACACCAGCCTGGTGGCGCTGAAACTGGGCAGCGTGCCGCAGCGGCTGGTGGCCTCGCCGACCTATCTATCCGCAAAAGGCGAGCCGCAGACCCCGGAGCAGTTGCCAGACCATGATTGCCTGGTTCATGCCTTGAAGTCGCCAACCAGCTACTGGACCCTGACCGGCCCCGGCGGCAGACGATCGGTGCGGGTGTCGGGCACGATGCGCTCCAATTTCGGTGAATCCCTGCGCCATGCCGCGCTTCTCGGGCACGGTATTTCGATGCATCCGGTCTACATGATCTCGCACGACATAGAGGCCAAACGCCTCATGGTCGTGCTGCCAGCCTACCGACCGACGGGTCTCGATATTTATGCCGTGTACCCGAGCCGTCGCAACATGCCGGGGCGTGTAAGGCTGTTCATTGATTTTTTACGGGAACGTTTCCAGAACATCGCCGAATGGCAGGAATAGACTGACCAGATCAGGCCAGAACGATGTGTTGATGCCGCGCCATCCCTGGCATAGCAGCTATGTTTTTGATAGCTGATAGCGCAATCTCCACCGGGGCCAGGGCCCCCATTCGATTGCTAAAAACCTTTTGACCAGGGATACTGGTTGAAGGCGACTGCCTGTGGGCTCATCGACGCTCGGGCGCAGCCAGCGCCACCAGCGCCTTGACGTTGGCGGCAGTACCGACCGCCCAGCAGGCCTTGATCAGCTCGCTGGTCCGGCCGGCACCCAGAATGGTGTCTGCCATGCCCTGGAATTTCGCTTCCAGCTGGGTATCGCTCATCGGGTTTTGCAGCGAGCCAATGGCGTGCTCGACAAACACATGCACGCGGCGGCCGTCATGCAGCACGGCTGTCACGTCGGCGCTGGCCTCGTCGATCGAATCATCCACCGTTGCCACCACCTTGCGGCGCAGCGCGACCATGTCGTCCCGGGTGACGATATCGTCCGAGAATTCTTCTTCAGCTGCGTAGCCAAAGGTCAGGCCGGCAGCGCAGCCGTGGTAGACGCTGAACTTGGCCTGCAGACCGTCCTGCGGCTCCTTCTTGCCGGTCAGTTCAAGCACCAGTGAGTGGACTTTCAGCTCGATGCGTTCGACCTGGTCCGGCGTCACGCCCTGCTTGCGCAACTGCGCGCAGGCGTCAATGCTCGGGTGGATCACGATGCCGCAGGCAAAGGGCTTGTAGCTGTTAAAAGAGATTTCAAAACGCTGGCCCAGCTCGCTTGTGATTTCGCTCCAGTCATTCTTGGTTGAGACGGTCTGCATCATGCCGCGCGGTGCTTCAAGCGCTTTCGGGCTGGCGGTAAAACCCTGGCTCGCCAGCAGCGCCGACATCAGCCCGGCACGTGCCGCAGCGCCAGGGTGAAAAGGCTTGGTCATGGTGCCAAACTGCTCGCGCATGCCGATGGGCTGCGACGCCGCGATGCCCAGTGCCATGGCGGTTTTGTGTTCGTCCAGTTTGAGCAGGCGCGCGCAGGCGGCGGCGGCACCCAGCGTACCGGTCGAGCCAGTGATGTGCCAGCCGCGGTCGTAGTGGTCAGGGTACATGGCGTTGCCGACGCGGCATGACACGTCAATGCCCAGCACCAGCGCATCAATGACTTCGCGACCCGTGCTGCCGGTGTGTTCAGCCAGTGCCAGCACAGCTGACGCGACTGGTCCGGCTGGATGGATGATGGTCTTGAGGTGGGTGTCGTCAAAGTCAAAGGTGTGCGAGGTGATGCCGTTAATCAGCGCAGCGCTGGCCATGTCGACTTTTTCGCTGCGGCCCAGCACGCTGGCCTGGGGTGCCGGCTGCAGCATGTTGACAGCCGCGAGCGCTGCGTCCGCGGCCTCATGGTGCGCGGCGCCGACGGCGCAGCCCAGCCAGTTCATGAAGGTGCGGTGGGCTTCGTGGTCCACCGCATCGCTCCAGCCCTTTGAGGGATGGGTGGCAACAAATTTTGCCAGTATTTGCGTGATGGAAGGCGCGTTGTGGTCGGCGGTGACCTGGGTATTGCGGGCCATAAAGGATCTCCAAAAGGCGTGGTTAAAAAATGGAAACAGGCAGATAAAAAAGCGCCGTTGCTACGGGGTGTTTACTGATGAAATCGGCGCGGCGGCGCTGCACTTACGGCAGCTTTGGTGCAGCCGCCACTTTGAGTTTTGTTGTCGATGGTTATCTGAGTTGTCCGAGCTGCCCGCTGCTGGCTTGCTCGATGGCGCGTTGTGCGTCCTCCGGCAGCAGCATGCGCTCTGCCACCATGCGAGCAGCCGCGGCGCGCACAGCTGCCAGGTAGCTTGCCGGGTCAGGGTAGCGTTCTTCAAGAGACGGGCGCGGGTCGTGCGTCGCTGTGCGCTCAGCTTGGGTCGCGGCAAACGGCACCACTGCACCTTGCAGAGGAAACAGGCTGCTGGTGCCAAAGCCCTCGGCGCGGGGATTCCAGCCGGTATAGCTGGCAAGTGGCACGGTCAAGGGCAGCATACGTACGCCGGCAATCGCCATGCCGTCCGCGTCGGCACGCGGTACAAACACCGGGTAGCGACCAATCTCGCGCGGTGGCAATACGCTCTGGTCTGAAAAGCGGGCGCTGGTGTGGATTGCTGCATAAGGCAGCCCAGGGATATTGCCAGGTACGGCTTTGACGGCGTCGACCAGCGTGCCATGCGCGCGCATCGGAACGCGACTGGCAGGAGGGGCGACGCCCTCGGCAATCCAGGACTGCATGGCGACCAGCAGGGCGCGCATGGGTGGGCCCGAGTGCATTGGATTGACCGGCAGCGACATCGTTGGCTCACGGCGCATGGTTTCGCCTGGGTTGGCGAAATGGGGAGTTCCCGCAATCATGTAGGCGCGTACGTCGGCTGGCAAATCAAGATGGTTACCGGCCAGATCGGTCACCAGCAAAGAAGCGCGTGATGCCCACCACTCGTGCTCGCTGTCGGTTTGTATCACGCGGGGGCAGGTGGCATTGAGCCGGCAGCGCAGCATGAGTCCGTCGCGACGACCTGACAGCGGATCGTCGAGAACGGCGTAGGTAAACGGAAAAAGGTCGGCTTGCCAGGCGGGGTCCTGCGGGTGCCGCGGATTGCGGCCAGGTTGTCCAAAACGAAAGTTGGTGGCCATGCGGCGTGCGCCCGCGACGTGCGGCATCAAACCGTCAAACACTATTTTTCCGCTAAGGTCCTCATTGAAGCCGAGCCAGAGAAAGTCACGCAAAAAGCGCCCTGACTGCGACACGCCGAAGCCAATGGCCCGCTGTACAGTCGATTGGCCACCGGCTGCCATCGGGTTGGCGGTACTGCCGTCGCGGCGCAGAAATGCTGCTACGTCACGTGTCGCAGCAAAGCCCAGCCCGAGCACCACCGGATTGTGGGCTGTATAGGTCACCTCATAAAGTGCTCCGGCATCAAAGCCGTTGGCTGGTCGGGTGATTTCAACTGTTTGAGTACCGGAGACACGCACTAGCAGGTCGGGCGGCGTTTGCCTGGCGTCATCCCATTTGGCGCGCACCGTTACGGTGAGGTTAGCGGGGTCGGCAACCGCTGAACTTAACGTGGCTGTGGCCGGGCTGCGGGTGTGGTCGAAGACGAACTCGTCGCGCGCTGGCCCCTTCACACCCTGCAAAGACGGAGCGCTCAACGCGAGCTGTCCCGGTGCCGAAGGTATATCCGCCTGCCAGCCGATCCAGGCCATCGAAAAGCCTTGCCGGTACAAGAATCCTATGCCGGCATCGGTGGCGTTTTCGGCGTTGTTAGCGCCAGGTTGAGGCGTGTCGTCGAACAACTGGGGGCCCAGCTTGCGGCCCCGGTTTGGCGCTTCGACCAGCAACGTGGCGTTGCCGAGCGTCAAATTAGCGGGGCGCAACAGGACCACATCGGCAACTGCCTCGACCCGCCCGGCCGCATTGCGCGGGGCCCGGTCGATATCGGCAATCACGGCGTTGCGCGGGTCTGCAGGATCAACGGCGATCGTGGCGCGTGCGGTAATTCTGACGTAAGGCCCAACTGCGCCGAAGCTCCGGCCGCCAAAGGCAGGGGTGGTTTGCAGAACGTCCAGCCGCACGACCTCTGCGCCAGCCGGCAATAGCAGCGTACCGAAAAGGCACACTGCCAGCAGGCGCCTTAGGCGGTCCGAACCACGCTGCGTTGATGTATGCCTCCCGTGTTGGGCGGGACGGATCAAAGAGAGTTGGGGCGTGCGAACCATGGGCGGCTTTCTGTTGAGAGGCGCGGTGAATTGGCGGTTTGCCAAGGATGCAAGGGTGGCGGCTACAGGATGCTTGTCGTAAAAACCAGCAACGATTTAGCTTTCCAGGTGAATGTTGCGGTCCTTGGCAAGTTTGGTCCAGCGCGCAATGTCGGTCTTGATAAAGGCCGCAAACTGCTCGGGCGTCATTACCATCGGTTCAATCGCCTCGATGGAGAGTTTCTCGCGCAGGTCGGGTGCCTTCAGTACGACGGCCAGCGACTCGTTGAGTTGTTTGACGATGGGTGCCGGTATGCCCGCAGGCCCGACGACGCCATACCACTGCTGCGCATCAAAACCCTTGAAGCCCGACTCGTCCAGCGTTGGCAAATCCTTGAACTGCGAATGTCGCGTCAAGCCCGTCACTGCCAGCGGCCGCACACGGCCCGAACGGATGTGCGGAAGTGCAGCAGCCAGGCCGGGAAACATCGCCTGCGTTTGACCGCCGATCAGATCGGTGAAGGCAGGAGCGATCCCACGGTAGGGAATGTGCACCATGAAAGAATTGATTTGTTGCTTGAACAGCTCCATCGTGAGGTGCGTGAGCGAGCCCTGGCCGGATGAGCCATAGCTGACCTTGCCTGGGTTTTTCTTCACATAGTCGACAAATTCCTTGACGGTTTTTACCGGCAGGGCACTGTTGACCACCAGCACGTTGGGCGTCGCACCAATCATGCCGATGGCGGTGAAGTCCTTGATGGCGTCGTAAGGCAGCTTGCGCGTGGCCGGGCTGGTGCCGTGCGTGGCCACGTAACCCTGCATCATCGTGTAGCCGTCGGGCGCTGAACGTACCGTGGCTTGGCAGGCGATGACGCCGCCGCCACCGCCCTGGTTGTCGACGATAAAGCTTTGCTTGAGCTGGTTGCCCCAGCGCTCCGTGACGGTGCGGCCCACCGCATCGCTGCCGCCGCCGGCTGATACCGGCACGATGTAGCGGATCGGCTTGTTCGGGAATGCTGCCTGCGCAAACGCCAGGCCAGGCGCGTAGACAAGGGCGGGGGCTGCCCGTAGCAGGGTGCGTCGTTTCATGGGGTTGTCTCCGGAATAGTTTGTGAAATCAGGCGGTCGTAGGCGTCACCGACATGCTGTGCCAGCAGCGCTTCGCACTGCGCGGCATCCAGGCTACGCAAGGCCTCGACGATCTCGACGTGCTCGGCGATGGACACCTGCATGCCGACGTCCTGCGACAGGTTTTTAAGGCGCGATAGGTGCAGCTTTTGCACGATACCGCGGTATGTGTCAGACAGCTGCTGGTTGCCTGCCGCCTCAACGATGGCCCAGTGAAAGCGCAGATTTTCAGCGTAATAAAGCTGTACATCCTTTTGGCTGCAGCCCTCCTGCATCGCCGCAGTCGAGGCTTCGAGCTGGGCCACCAGTGCAGCGCGCTGCTCAAGCGGCAGGCGGGTGGCGCAGCGTCCGGCAAAGCCGTCGAGCAGGCCGCGCATCTGGTAAAGATCGCGCACTTCTGCCGGCGCCAGCGTGCGCACAAAAACGCCCGAGTGCTTGCGCGAGACCACCAGGCCAGAGCTTTCAAGTTCGCGCAGCGCTTCGCGCACTGGCACGCGCGACACCTGCAGGCGGCTGGCGACGTCGGGCTCGTTGATGCGCTGGCCCGGTAGCAGCACGCCGCTGAGGATCAGCCCCTGGATGTCGCCCTTGACCAGCTTGGATAGCGAGGTGTCGCGAACGTCATTAAAGCGGTCGCTAGACGATTCGGTAAACCAGGGGAGGGCAGAGGACGACATGGGTATCTAATATATCGTATACGAAAATTAAAACAAGATAGGAGCATGTAAAGCTGCCCGGATGCCGGAAATTGGCCAAAATCACAAAAAAAGGAGAAAAAAAGGGCCGCTGCCCTCGTCTTCCGTTCACCTTTAGCTATCTATTTAATAGCAACGGTCCTCCAAGGTTCAGGGCAGGCGCTTGTCGTCCCGTACTTCCCGCACTTCAACGTCCACCACGTCGCTGGTCTTCGGATTGCTGGCCTGGGTTTCACGGGCAGCGCCCGGCCACACGCCGCCGGATGAAAACTTCTGGAAACGGCTGAACACCACGGTGGGTGCGGGTTTTTTGCCAGTCAGTATGGATTTGAAAACGCTAAGGATCATGACAATCAGCGCGGCCGCCAGCACACTGAGCGCAAGGACGATGGCAAAGGCTGCCAGGACCAGTTTCAGGACAAAGCGGAAAAGACGGCCGACAAGGTTATCCAAGTGAAATCCTTTAAACCCTTCAGATGGCGACCGTCAGGGGGTTTTCAAGCGGCGGGCAGCTCACCAGCGGATGCCGAGTTTTTCAAACAGCTTGCTCAGCACAAACAGGGGGCCGACCCACAGGTACTGGATGTCTTCGAAAAACGAAGGCTTCTTGCCCTCAAGCTTGTGGCCAACAAACTGCATGATCCAGGCGCCGACAAAAATCGCGATCGAAATTGGCAGCACCTTCGAGCCCATTGCAAACACCAGCGCAATCGACAAGGCCGTCCACAGGGCCATCGTCAGCAGGAACACCGTTGACAGGCGTATGTAATAAACCATGCTGGCCGCGGTAAAAGCATAGGCGACCCAGGGGTGGATGGCAAACAGCATGCCCACCACGCTCAGCATAATGAGCGGAATGGCAATGAAATGGATCAGCTCGTTGCGCGGGTTCTGGTGGCTCTCGCCGTAGTGGGCGAGAAGCTGGTCTACGCGGCGCGGTTCGGCGACTGCGGCGTTGCCTGGATTGGTGGTGCTTGTCATGATGGTTGCTGATTGCCAGTTATCGCCGCACTTTAAACCATATGCTCCTGTGATGTCCTGCGTGTGAGCCCACTGGAGTCTCAAAAATAAAATATAGGCATCAAGAATAATTGGCTACATAATGCAATTTATGCCCTGTATTGGTGCAAAGAAAAATAAGGGAGGGCAGTTGACAACAATAATTCGCTTCACATTAGCGGTGACTATGCTCATCGCAACCGTCTTTCCAAGCGTTTTAAACGCTCAAACAACGCGAGTCACACTTGCGGGAATGGCGTATTCGGGGGACGCCCAAACCATTCCCGCACGTTTTCCTTACTCAAGCAGATTTGAGAAAGCGCTCAAGGACACCGGCGATTCACCCTACGAAAGAGTGAAATCCGCAATTTCACAAAATCCACCGCAAAACTTGCAGCTCCTTAACGGCCAGTTGGAAGAACTCAAGGGTCGCGATCAGGCTGTCGTTGTGTCTCTTGTAGTCAATGCTGAGACGGTATCAGTTGAGCAATTTGGCACGCTTCGCAAACTGTTCGTATTGATTCGCGGACAAGCCCTGTTTTTCGATTTCAAATCGATGACCGTGGTGCGCTCTTATCCCCTGAGCTTTGCGTACCTCGATACGTTTGACCATCAGCCCACTGAAGAAGAGAAACTGGCGCGCGTCAAGCTGGTTTATGAAGGTACCCCGGCCAAGCCCGGGATTTATCGCCGCTTCGCGGACGTTCTTGCAAAGGCAGTCATACCGGAAAACGTACCCCGTTACCTGCAGGTCACAAGGGTTAACCTCGGACCGGAGTTGCTGGGAAACCTGCCCGACTATCTGAAGAGTTCACCGGTGGTTGCGGACACATGGGCGGCTGATCTCGTCAGTGAAGCGATTTCTACGCGCATTGGCGTGCCTGTCATCCCCTATGCCAAGGGTTATGCGATTGGCAACGTCATGTCGATGCGGGTTTCTGACGGCACCGTGTACACCCTGAACCTGCCCAAGCCAGACTATGAAATCAATGTCGAGTTCACAGGGCTCAAGAAAATAAAATTTGGCGAAGTGCCCGCTGGCGCTAGCTTTATATATGGCTCCTATGCCACTGTGAAGATCGAACAGCCCTTGCTCGGTACGGTCTATATGAACACTGCCCTGAAAAATGGAGAAGTCAAGGTCGTCCCCAACACCCAGTCCATCGTGGATGACTTTCCGGCGTTCTACGACTCTTTGAACGGCATGTTCGTCAAGCTCTCTGAAGCCGTCAGTGGGAAAGGTAATACCTGGGTCAAGACTGCCGCCGCTGCCCCGGACATTGAATCACAAATTTTAAAAACCAGAGAGTTGATGAATCTATGCAAATAATCCGCGCATTTCTGCCTGTCCTGTTGTCGTGCCTAGCCCTAACCGCAGTAGCGCAGGTTCAGCAAGCCCGTGGCAAAGCTACGGTAACTTATCAGGGCAAAGCCGCTTCAGCTGAAGACAAGGCAAAAGCCAACCTTGCCGCCCAGCTCAAGGCAGTGGAGTTCTACTACGCCGAGGCCGGTCAGTCCGAGGCCGAAAATTTTGATGTTATCAGGGACAAAATCCTGGCTAGTCCGGACCGCTACATTCTCGAATCGACGGTATTGGCAGGGGAGGACAGCGCAGATAAAAAACAATACACCGTGGCCGTTCGCGTATCCCTGAACGTCGCAAATTTGCGTAATGCGGTGAAGTCCAATTCTGCGGTGGCCAAGACCGGCCGCGCGGAAAAATCGCAACTTGTTTTCGTGTTTGTATCCCGTCAGGTCGATTCGACGAAATCCTTCGACGACAGAGTTGCAAAGCGTGTAGACGAATCCGTCAAGGTCAACTCCAGCAATTCCACTTCCCAAAAAGGCAGTGAAGGCGAGGCTATTGGCCGGGGGCAGGTCAAAACCAATAGCGCGACGTCATTCCAGACAAGTGCCGCTGCTGATCGCTCGCGAACCGTTGAAACGGGAGGCAGCACCGTCAAGCGCTCGAGCGATTCAACGTGGCGTCTCATTCCCAGCGCAAACCTTAACCAAGTGTTTACATCGACGTTCACTCGTGCAGGTTTCAAGGTCAGCGAGGCAGCATTTGTTGAACCTTATACAGGCGGCAATTTCAAAGTCTCCAGAGTCGAGGATGATTACAAGTCTGGTTCGGATCTCAAAGCAACTACCCTACAGTCACTGGTCCTCGGTATGCGCACTGCTCAGGTGCCTTATGTGGCGCTGGGAACCCTGGACGTGGGGCTGGCAGACAAGGACCCGAACACCGGATTGATGCGAGTGGGTGTCACGGTAAACGCAAAGATTCTGGATCTGAGCCAGACCATTCCCGACACCATCGCTTCTGTTGGCCCCGTGCAGTATGCAGGTATGGGTCCCACCGAAGACGAAGCACGAACCAATGCACTGAGACTTGCCGCCAACAACGCGGCTCGTGAGCTTACCAGCCAGGTTACTAACCTTGGTGTCCGTTAATCCCTTTTCCCGTCACCAACTTAAGAAGATAAAAATGAAAAATATTTTTTCAACCATTGCAATTGCCGGTGCCTTTATGGCTGCTACTCCTTCCGTCGTCTATGCCCAGTTTTCCATGCCTTCAATCCCTGGCATGGGGAAAAGTTTGTCTGGCGCGGCACCTGCTGATCTGAATGGCCAGCAAAGCAAGCTTGTTGCAGCTTACGTTGCAGCCGACAAGGATGTACTCACAGCGAATTCGAAAATGCTGGAAGCTCTCGGATTAAAAACTGAGGCAACGGCCTCAAAAGCCACAGCTGATGCATTGACCGAAG
>JANYFF010000332.1 GCA_025362825.1 Polaromonas sp.
CCATCATGGCCACCCTCTTCGCGCCGCACGAGTCGATTGAAAACCTTCGCCGCCTGGAGCGCCTGGGCAGCCGCGGCGAATACGGTTTCATGGACGCGGTGGACTTCACCGCCTCACGACAGCCACATGCCGAGCCTTTCAGCGTCGTGAAAAACTATATGGCGCACCACCAAGGCATGGCTTTGGTGGCGCTTTGCAATGTGCTGTGCAGCGGCCTGCCGCAGCGCTGGTTTTCCAACATGCCGCAGGTGGCAGCCTACGACAGCCTGCTGCATGAGCGCTGCCCGCGCCAGATCATCAGCACTGCCAACCCGCGCAGTCTGCCGGATTATGGCGAGGAGACGCTGGACAATCCCTTCCAGTCGCGCAGCATCCATCCACTCGAGGACGCCTGGCAACCCACGCACCTGCTGTCCAACGGGCATTACAGCGTTGCTTTAAGGGCCAACGGCGCAGGGGTCAGCCGCTGGAAAAACAACAACGTCACGCACAACATAAGCCGCTGGCGCGACGACGCGCTGCGTGACCAGTACGGCACTTTCCTTTACCTGCGTGAAACAACCGGCAACGCACGCAACGACGACAGCCGGCTCAGCTCGCTGACATCACATCCCGCACCGCACCCGGACTGGCAATATTCGGCCTGCTTCATGGCTGATCGCGTCCAGTACAACAGCACGTCACGCCACCTCGAAACCACCACCACGGTCATCGTCAGCCCGGAGGACGATACCGAGATACGCAGCCTGGTTCTCAACAATATTTCTGGCGAAGACCGCAGCTACGAAATCATTTCCTGCTTTGAGGTGGTACTCGCGGACCAGCGGGCAGATGAAGCACATCCGGCATTTTCAAACCTGTTCATTCAAACCGAGTGGCATCCAGAGTGGCGCGCATTGCTGATGTCGCGCCGCCCACGGTTGCACGGTGACAGCGCCCCGTCAGCGGCACATTTTCTGGCCGAAGTCGACGCCGACATTACCGGCGTTGACTGCACGGCAGACCGGCGTTCATTTCTCGGTCGTAACCGCAAGCGCAACCAGCCCGCCCTTGAAAAGCAGGCCTGGCTGGACAACGAAACGCCCATCAACGGCCTCGACCCGGTCGCCTGCCTGCGTGTTACGGTACGCATCGCGGCCGGTGGCGTGGCCAGGCTGAGCTTTGCAACTGCAGCCGGCCCCGACAAACACGAGCTCGTCAGCCGCATCGACAAATACCTTCAGCCCATGCACGTCGAACGTGCGACCCGGATGGCCGCCACGCTGGCCCAGGTGCGCCTGCGTGACCTTGGTGTAGACCTGGATGAAAATGCCGCACTGCAAGACCTCGCCACCGTGCTGATGTATACCGGCGCGCGCACCAACCCGGGTACCGGCCCTATTGACCAGCGCCAGCTCTGGCGTTTTGGCATCTCGGGCGACAAGCCCATCTTGCTGGTGCGCATACATGCCGGTGAGGGGCTGGGCCTGGTGCAGTCCCTGCTGCGCGCACAACCGTGGTGGGCCTTCGGTGGGCTGGTCACCGACGTGGTGATCCTCAACAGTGAAGCCAATTCCTACCTCTCGCCCTTGCAGCGCGAGATCATGGCCCAGCGCGACCGGCTCAACCAGAAGGTGCAGCACAGCTTTCCGTCTACCGATGCCGCCGGCTTTTATCTGCTGCGTGACCACGAAGTGTCGCCCTCCGAAAAGGCGGCCCTCTCGGCGCTGGCGCGCGTTGTCTTTACTGCCGACGGTCGCCCGCTTGAAACCCAGGTTGCAGCCTTGCGCAAGGCCATGGGCCGGCACCGCGCCAACGAACCGCGTAAGAGCGAGACTGCGCTGACGTCGCCGGTCATCGCCGAACTCCCGGATGCAAAAAGTGCCTCTGTGTCAAACAAGATGACACCTGCAGGCGGCCAGTTCGACCCGCTGACGGGTGAATTTTCGTTTGACGTCAGCGCGGCGCAGCGCACGCCCCGGCCGTGGGTGAATGTGATTTCAAATCCATCTTTCGGCTTCCAGGTTTCCGAGGCTGGCAGTGGCTATACCTGGGCTACCAACAGCCGGATGCACCAGATCACGCCCTGGAGCAATGACCCGGTGGAAGACCCTGGCCACGAACACTACCTGCTGCAGGACATTGAGTCGCGCAAATTCCTGGAGTTCACACCGGGCAGCCGCCACAGCCATCTTCCCGACCCGCCGCCGCGACATCACGTTCGTCACGGCCAGGGCTATAGCGTGTTTGAAACCACGCACGACCAGCTCAGCATCCAGGCCACTTTTTTTACCGACCAGGCCGACGCCGTCAAGCTGGTGCATGTGCAGTTGCGCAACGAAGGCCAGCGCACGCGCCAGTTGCGCGCGCTGGCACTGGCTGAATGGCAAATGGGTGCCGCCCACGCCGAACGCCGCACCGTCGCGACGTGGAACCCCACCGGCTTAAACGCCGTCATGGCTGGGCAACGGGAAGGCCGCGCAGGCTTTGGCGGCTCCGCAGCTTTTCTGGCGTTGGCCGGCTTGCCAGGGCTGGTCCAGTGGACTTGCGACCGCGGCGAGTTTTTCAATGCTGGCGGACAGCTGCGCTGGCCCAACATCTTGGGACAACGCAGCGGTAGTGGGCTGGACCCTTGTGGAGCCGTCGCCAGCAATTTCCGGATAGCAGCCGGCGAAGTGCTGCGCTTTACCTTCATCATGGGCCACGCCACCGACGCTGCTGAGGCAGAAAAACTGGCCCGTACATGGCTTGAAAAAGATATACCGCAGGCCCTCTACAACGTCAAAGACTTCTGGGGCGACCTGCTCGGGCGTATCCAGGTCAAGACCCCCGACCCGCTGTTTGATGCGCTGGTCAATCGCTGGCTGCTTTACCAGACGCAAACATCGCGCCTCTGGTCCAAGGCCGGGTTTTACCAGGCTGGCGGTGCGTTTGGCTTCAGGGACCAGTTGCAGGACAGCATGGCCTTTGCCGTCATTGATCCGCAGCGCCTGCGCGCACAGATTCTGCTCAACGCTTCGCGCCAGTTTGCCGAAGGCGACGTGCAGCACTGGTGGCACGCTCCGGGCGGCGAAGGCGTGCGGACCCACTTCAGTGACGACCTGCTCTGGCTGCCCTTTGCCTGTGCGCACTATGTGGATGTCACAGGCGACACCGTAGTGCTGGATGAGGAGATTGCCTTTCTAACCGGCGCGGGCATACCAGAGGGTGCTGAAGACGCCTACTACGCGCCCGGCATCAGCGATGAGACCGCATCTTTATACGAGCACTGCGCACGCGCCATAGACCGCAGCCTGCCGACCGGCTCGCACGGCCTGCCGCTGATGGGTACCGGCGACTGGAACGACGGCATGAACCGTGTCGGCAATGAAGGCCGCGGCGAATCCGTCTGGCTGGCCTGGTTTTTGTGCAGCGTCGTCAAAAGCTTTGCCCCGCTAGCACAGGCCAGAGGCGACGGCGAGCGGGCCACCAGATGGCTGCAGGCACGCACCGGCTGGATTGCCGCACTGCACACGCATGGCTGGGACGGTGAATGGTTTCGCCGGGCGTTTTTTGACAACGGCGCGCCACTGGGCTCTGCCAGCAACGCTGAATGCCGAATCGACCTGATCGCGCAGGCCTGGGCCGTGTTGTCTGGCGCGTCCACACCCAAATTCACTGTGCTGGCCATGCAGGCCATGAACCAGCAACTGGTCGACAAGGATGCCGGCCTGCTGCACCTGCTGACACCGCCGCTGGAGCACTCAGAGAACAATCCCGGCTACATCCAGGCCTATCCCCCGGGCGTTCGTGAAAACGGCGGCCAGTACAACCACGCCGCCGTCTGGGCCATGATGGCGCAGGCGCAAACCGGTGATTCAGCGGCTGCATGGAACAGCTTCAAGGCCCTCAGCCCAGCCCATCGCAGCCAGCACCCCAGACGCGGCCCCGTCTATGAACTCGAACCCTACGTCATGGCTGGCGACATCTACGGTGCAGCACCCTATATGGGACGCGGTGGATGGAGC
>JANYFF010000413.1 GCA_025362825.1 Polaromonas sp.
CGCCGCTTTCAGACGCTTTTCAAGATCAGGCAGCTTGCCATATTGCAGCTCGGCAACTTTGTTGAAATCGCCCTTGCGGGTTTGCTCCTCGATCTGGAACTTGATGCGGTCAATCTCTTCCATCACGTCTTTGGACCCCAACGCCTGGGCTTTTTCAGCCTGCCAGATTTCGTCAAGGTCAGAGATTTCTTTTTGCAGCTTGATGATTTCATCTTCAATCAGGCCAAAGCGCTTTTGCGAGGCTTCGTCCTTCTCGCGGCGCACGGCTTCGCGCTCGATCTGCAGCTGAATCAGGCGTCGGTCCAGCTTGTCCATCACCTCAGGCTTGCTATCGCGCTCGATACTGATTTTGCTGGCGGCTTCGTCGATCAGGTCAATCGCCTTATCGGGCAAAAACCGGTCGGTGATGTAGCGGTGGCTCAGCTCTGCCGCAGCAACAATGGCCGGGTCGGTGATCTGCACACCGTGGTGCAACTCATACTTTTCCTTCAGGCCGCGCAGGATGGCGATGGTCGCTTCGACCGAAGGCTCACCAACCAGAATCTTCTGAAAACGGCGCTCAAGTGCAGCATCTTTTTCAATGTATTTGCGGTACTCGTCGAGCGTGGTGGCACCCACGCAGTGCAATTCGCCGCGTGCCAGGGCGGGCTTGAGCATGTTGCCCGCATCCATCGCGCCTTCGGCCTTGCCGGCGCCCACCATGGTGTGCAGCTCGTCAATAAAAACGATGGTCTGACCTTCATCCTGGGCGAGTTCTTTCAGCACGGTTTTCAGGCGTTCTTCAAATTCACCGCGAAACTTTGCGCCTGCCAGCAAGGCGGCCATGTCCAGGCTCAGCACGCGCTTGCCCTTGAGTGACTCAGGCACCTCACCCGCAACAATGCGCTGCGCCAGACCTTCGACAATGGCGGTCTTGCCGACACCCGGCTCACCAATCAGCACCGGGTTGTTTTTGGTACGGCGCTGCAGCACCTGGATAGCACGGCGTATTTCATCGTCGCGGCCAATCACCGGGTCCAGCTTGCCCAGGCGGGCGCGCTCGGTCAGGTCCAGGCAATATTTCTTCAGTGCTTCACGGTTGCCTTCGGCTTCGGCGCTGTCAACGCCCTGCCCACCGCGGACGGCATTGATTGCAGCTTCAAGCGACTTGCGAGTCAAACCGTTTTCTTTGGCGATTTTCCCGACATCGCCTTTGCTGTCGGCAACCGCCAGCATATACAGCTCACCGGCAATGAACTGGTCATTGCGCTTGATGGCTTCTTTCTCGGTAGCCTGCAGCAGCTTGGCCAGATCGGATGAAACCTGCACCTGGTCCTGACCCTGCACCTGGGCGAGTTTTTTGATCGCTGCATCGGCCGCCTGCATCAGGCCACCGACATTGACGCCGGCTTTCTCAAGCATGGCACGCGGGCCATCGTCCTGCCTGAGCATGGCCGCCAGCAGGTGGGCCGGCTCGATGTAACCATTGTCATTACCCAAGGCCAGCGTCTGTGCGTCGCTCAGCGCTTCCTGGAACTTGGTGGTGAGTTTGTCCTGTCGCATGGGATCTTTCTCCGAACTGATGATGAGTTATCAGCTAGTTCAGGGTTGTCTTCCCATTTTCAAGCGGCCGCAGCGCGCCGCCTTGCGCTAGATCAAGTCGGGAGCAGTTGACTGGCGACTGCAGGCGCACCCACGGGATCGCGCGCAAACCCCGCAATGCGGGCGTAGTTTTCTGAAATCTGGCGCAATTCTTCCTGACTTATCAGGTCATCGATGTGCCTGAACGGCTTGCCGCCGCTCAGTTCGTCTGCCTTCATGATGATGAAGTCGGGCGGAACGGTGCGGTTGGTCTCCACGATCTTTGCAGTTGGCGCCAGGCGCAGTTGCTCATAGGCCTTCAACGCTCCCAGTCGGTCTGCTGCTGTTGAGAGCTGGTCAGCCAGGGTGCGTGCATCAATCAACGCCTGGGCTGAGCCGTTGGAACCTCGCGGGTACATCGGGTGCGCGGCATCGCCCATGAAGGTAATACGGCCAAAGGTCCACTGCGGCACCGGGTCGCGGTCAACCATCGGGTATTCAAGGATCTGGTCGGCATTGGCAATCAATGCCGGCACGTCGAGCCACGGGAAACGCCAGTCCTTGAAAATATCAGCGAAATCGGTAGATGTGCCGGACTGGTTCCAGTCGTTCATGGTATCGCCCTCGCGCCGGATCTCGGCAACCCAGTTGATCAGTTGCTGGCCGCTGCTATCCACGTTGTCCACAATCGGATAGATCACCATCTTGCCGGTTTCGATGGAGCCGACGCGCATATAGCTTTTACCGGTGAGGATGGGCGCATGCCGCGTCACGCCGCGCCAGGTGTTGATGCCCGCAAAGGCCAGCTTTTCGTTCGGGTAAAAATGCCGCCGCACAGCCGAATTGATGCCATCACAGGCCACCACCACATCAGCCCGTACCGATGGCCGCGCATTGCCCGAGGCCGGATCCACAAAATGGACAGTGACGCCGTTGTCGTCCTGGTCCACGCCCACGCAGCGGTGACCGGTGTGAACATGCGCAGGCCCGAGCCGCGCCAACGCCTCGTCAAACAAAATGCGGTGCAGCGTGCCACGGTGTATACCCAACTCGGGCAATGTGTAGCCGGCATGGCGACCGCGCGGCTCGCTGTAGATGAACTGGCCGTAGCGGTTAAAAAACACGCTTTCAAGATTCTCGATGCCCGCAGCCTCCAGCTTGTCCTGCACGCCTAGCGCAGCCAGTTCGCGCATGCCGTGCGGCAACAGTGTGATGCCGACACCGAGCGCCTTGATCTCGGGTACGGCCTCATAAACATCGCAGAGGATACCCCTGCGGTGCAGCCCCAGGGCCAGTGCGAGGCCTGCAATGCCGCCACCGACGATGGCTATGCCAGGGCGCTTTTCTTCATCAAGTTTGCTGCTGTTCAATTCTGGCTCCGGTATCGGGGATGGTCTCCGAACAAAACCGTTAGCATACACACAATCAGGCGGTCTTCAAGTTGCTAGTCAGCACCTGTAACATTTACTCCGCCGTGATGGCATTGCGCTTGATGACGGCGCCCCAGCGCTGGTAGTCCTTTTTGACGACAGCATTGAGTTCAACCGGTGTCGAAGATGCGGCATCAAGCCCGGCTTTGGACAACACCGAACGCACATCGGGTAGGTTCATGATGGATGCGATCTCGGTGCTCAGTCGATTGACTACCTGCGCAGGCGTCTTGACGGGCAGGAAAAAGGCATACCAAATGTCTACGTTGACGCCCTTCACACCGAGCTCCTGGATAGTGGCCACATTGGGCGCCACCGGGTGACGCGTTGCACCGCCGACGGCCAGTGCCGTCAGCTTGCCGGCACTGACAAAACCCTGTGCGACGTGGACCGGCAGGAAACCCACCATCAGCTCGCCCGCCAGCAAATCCTGCACATAGCCCGCCGTGCCCTTGTACGGAACATGCAGCATGAAGAGCCCCGTCTTACTCTTGAACAATTCCATCGCCATGTGGTGCGGCGTACCGATACCGGGCGAGCCATAAGTTATAAAGCCGGGCTTTGCTTTGGCGACAGCAATCAGCTCCTGCATGGACTTGATGCCGGTCTTGGGATTGGCCACCAGCATCAGCGTACCGTAAGCTGCCATCGACACCGGTGAAAAATCATCGACGGGATTGAAAGGTACGTTTTTGTAGAGCTGCGAGGCAATCAGCATGGTGTTGGCACCCATCAGCATGGTGTAGCCGTCGGCGCTCGCCTTGGCTGCGTTGTCGGCACCGATATTGCCGCTGGCGCCCGGTATGTTCTGCACCACGACCGGCTGCCCCAAACGCTCGCTCAGTTTGGGCGAAATCGTCCGTGCAATGGTGTCCATGCCGGTACCGGGTGTGAAAGGTACGATGATTTTTATCGTCTGGGCGGGCCAGGTCTGCGCCAGCGCACTGGCCGGGAGCACCGCGGCAAAAGCCATCAGCAGGCACCCGAGGACCGAGCTTGTCTTGTACAGATGTGTCATGTAGGTGTCTGGTTCCCGTAAGTTGGTGATGCCTGGAGTCTGGAATGGACCACAATATTATCCGTCGTCTGAGCCCCGTCAAGCGGGCGCCCGGGGCCGGCCGTCGCAGCAACATTGAAAAATGTAAGGTGACTGTGGAGAATGGATACAGATAAATATAAAGCCGTGACCGACACGACAAAAACAGATGAGGGACCCAAAAATGAATCCATCCAGCTCGAACGACCTTGCCCTTCTCTACACCCGTCCAGGGTTCTTGCTGCGCCGCGCGCACCAGATTTCGGCCGCGGTGTTTGAAGATGAGTGCCGCAACGTTGGGCTGACGCCTGCACAGTTTGGCGTGATGACCATACTGCGTGCATCCCCGGGAATGGACCAGTCCAGCCTGGCCCGTGGGTTGGGTTTTGACAAGGTGACCGTACTCCGTGTGCTGCGCGGACTTGAAGCACGCGGACTGGTGGGGCGGGCAGCGTCGCCGGACAACAGGCGCAACCTGGCCGTAGCGCTGTCGGTGGAGGGAGAAAAGCTTCTCAGGCAGGCACAGAAACCGGCCGATCGGGCCTATGAGCGGCTGATGACACCGCTGTCACCGGAGCAGGAGCTCCAGCTGGTAGCACTGCTGCTGCAGCTGACGGAAGGACTGGAAGACCATGCGCGTGCGGCTTTTGTGCCGCTCGATCAGAACCCGGCGTAATTCAGCTGTTGCGCAGCTGGATGCCCCAACGTGCCAGTGCTGCGTCGTCACTGACGCGTGCATCCACCCAGCGCGCACCTTCAGGCGTTTGCTCCTTCTTCCAGAACGGGGCTTGGGTTTTCAGATAGTCCATCAAAAATTCGCATGCCTTGAAGCTCTCGCCCCTGTGGGCCGAGGTCACGGCCACCATCACAACCTGATCAAGCGGCTGCAGCAAGCCCACCCGGTGAACCACGCGTGCGCCAAAAATATCAAAGCGCGTCATGGCCTCGTCGATCATGACCTCGATGGCTTTTTCGGTCATGCCGGGGTAGTGTTCCAGCTCCATGCTGCTGACACCCAAGCCATCATTGCGGTCACGGACGGTGCCGGTAAAACTGCAGACTGCACCAATCCGCGGGTCATTCTTTCGCAGCGCTTCCATCTCTTCGGCGAGGTTGAAGTCAGCAGCCTGGATGGATACCCGACCAGACACGTCAGCCACCTGTCACCGGTGGGAAAAAGGCCACTTCGCAACCCTCCGTCAACGTAGCCGACTCCTCGCGCATGACGTGGTCAAGCGCCATGCGCACAGCCCTGCCACGCGCAAGGCCGGCCGCATGCTGAGGGCTGACGGCCAGCAATTCATCACGCAGCGCAGCCAGCGTAGCGGCTGAAGTTTCCCGCTGCTCGCCTGACTGGCCGAGGGCTTCGCGGATCGACGCGAAATATTTGATATTGACTCTCATAGGGGCGTCCAGGAAGCAGTTGTCAGGAAAGCAGCGATGAAAACGGAATGAACCGTACGACATCACCATGGGCTATAGTTTTTCCGGCGGGGTTGTCGATGAGCCCGTCGCCCCACACGGCAGAGGTCAGTACACCCGAACTCTGGTTGCCGAACAAGTCGAGGCCACCGGCTGCGTTTTGCCGGGCGCGCAAGAATTCACGGCGTTTATCGGCTCTAGCCCAGTCAAAATGGGCACTGAGCGCTATGGATTCAGGAGCAAGCACGGCGGCACCCTGAAGTTTGAGAATGAAAGGCCTGACCAGCACAAGGAAAGTCACCAAGCTTGAAACCGGGTTTCCGGGCAGGCCGATGAAATGCGCAGCGCCCAGTTTTCCGTAGGCAAACGGCTTGCCCGGCTTGATCGCAATTTGCCAGAGGTTCAACTCGCCCAGCGCCTGCACCGCGGGTTTGATATGGTCTTCTTCACCCACCGACACACCACCGCTGGTCAAAATCAGGTCGTGTTGGCGACTGGCGCTTTCCAGTGCGGCCATCGTGGCGTCCAGCCGGTCCGGCACGATGCCCAGATCAGTCACCGTACACCCCAGGCGCACCAGCAGCGCGCGCAAAAAGAAACGGTTGGAGTTGTAGATCGCCCCGGGCTTCATGTCGTCCGGCAAGACCTCACCCGGCATCACAAGCTCATCGCCTGTCGAAAACAGCGCAACGCGAACCGGTGGCGCCACCCGCAACGTGCCAAACCCGATGCTGGCTGCCAGCCCCAGGGCAGCAGGCGTGAGACGCGTGCCCTGCCGTAGAACCACGTCACCGGAGGCAATGTCTTCGCCCCGGCGGCGTATCCACTGGCCTGGATGGGGCGCTGACTGAATGCGCACAGTAGCGGGTGTGCCTTCACCTGCCGTTACGGCGGTGCAAAACTCCTGCATCACAACGGCATTGGCACCCGGCGGGATGGGCGCGCCGGTAAAGATGCGCGCCGCAGAACCCGGGGCGAGTGGGTATCCGACAGTGCCGGCGGGGATGCGCTGGTTAACCTGTAAAACTGTTGTGTCGTCCACCCAGTCAGCGCAACGCAGCGCATAGCCGTCCATGGAGCTGTTGTCATGCGCAGGCACATCCAGGCTGGCTACAAGGTCCTGCGCCAGCACGCGGCCATCAGCATCAAAGGTGGACACGGCCTGCGTGCCCGCCAGCGGCAGCGCGTGGGCCAGCAATTCGGCAAGTGCCTGGTCGAGCGGCTTGAGCGGCGCGCGTGCCGTGGGGGGTCGATATTCAATGCTCATGGCGAAGTTTTATCAGTCAACCGGGTGTGTGCAGGTGAGGCGGGAACACAAGGTGGCTGGTAATGAAAACGGTTTTGATTGTTGACCAGGTAGTCTGCCACGGCCTCTGCATCGTTCAGATTTAGCACCGCAAGCGAGGTTTTCTCCGGCAACTGCGCGGGCAGGTCAGTTGCAATCGCCACGATGAAAGCATCATGCATGTAGCGTGCAGGCTTGCCTTCGCTGGTTGGACCATGCGGCCGCCAGATCTCAATCTTGGGCAACTCGCTTTCCTTGAAACCCTCTACCAGCACCCAGTCCACGCTGTGGTCGAGCTCAGCAAGGAGCTGATGAACCGTCGGTCGGGCCGGCGTTTCAAATTCACGTATCAGCGCCAGCCGGTTGCTCGATGCCACCACGACTTCGCTGGCGCCTGCAGCGCGGTGGCGAAAGGTGTCCTTGCCAGGATGGTCGATGTCGAACTTGTGGTGCGCGTGCTTGACGACAGAGACGCGAAGGCCGCGCCTTTTCAAGGCGGGAATGAGTTTTTCAACCAGGGTCGTCTTGCCCGAGCCGGAGTATCCGGCGAAGCCTGCGACCTTCACCTAAAATCCCTCCGAAAGCACAGTTTGCTATCAATAGCATAGCTAAATACACCCGAAATACGGGGACTACAGCCTGTTTTAGTGCACATTTTCAGCAATATAGCGTTTGATGGCAACCGCGTCTGCCGGCAACTCCCTGACGCGCTTGGGCAAGGCCTCAATGCCTTCAAACTTCGCCGGGCGATCAGGCATGCGGCCCAGGGCCTCTTCAATCGTTGCCGCGAACTTGATTGGCAAGGCGGTTTCGAGCACGATCATCGGCACGCCTGCCTCCATGTATGCACGCGCCACCTTCACGCCGTCGGCGGTGTGGGTGTCGATCATGGTGTCAAAGCGCTTGAAGGTGTCACGTAGGGTGTCCAGCCGATCAGCATGTGTGCTCTTGCCGCTGGCAAAACCATAGCGCACGCCAGCCGATGCAAAGGCCGCGTCATCTTTCAGGTCGAAAAATGCGTGGTCGTTCAACTGGTCATGGAACAAGTTTTTGACCTTGGCACCATCGCGACCCAGCAGGTCAAACACAAAGCGCTCAAAGTTGGACGCCTTGGAAATGTCCATGGACGGGCTGGAGGTTTCATGCGTATCGGCACTGGCGCGCACACGGTACATGCCGGTGCGGAAAAACTCGTCAAGCACGTCGTTTTCATTGGTCGCCACGACCAGCTTTCTAACCGGAAGGCCCATCATGCGGGCCACATGGCCGGCGCAGACGTTGCCAAAATTCCCGGATGGTACTGCGAAACTAACCTGCTCGGTGTTTGATCTGGTCGCCTGGAAATAGCCAGCAAAGTAGTACACCACCTGCGCCATCAGGCGCGCCCAGTTGATGGAATTGACAGTGCCTATCCGGTACTTGCGCTTGAACTCGAGGTCGTTGGACACCGCCTTCACGATGTCCTGACAATCATCAAACACACCCGCAATGGCGATGTTGTGAATGTTGGCATCCTGCAGGCTGAACATCTGGGCCTGCTGGAAAGGACTCATGCGGCCCTTGGGCGATGTCATGAAAACACGCACGCCCTTTTTACCGCGCATGGCGTATTCAGCCGCGCTGCCAGTGTCACCACTGGTAGCACCGAGAATGTTGAGCTCTTCGCCGCGACGCGCCAGCTCGTATTCGAACAGGTTGCCCAGGAGCTGCATGGCCATGTCTTTGAAGGCCAGCGTCGGGCCGTTGGACAGGGCTTCAAGGTACAGGCCGGGCTCAAGCTGGCGCAGTGGCACGATGGCCTCGGTGCCAAAGACCTCAGGCGTGTAGGTCTTGTGGCAGATGGCCTTCAAGTCTGCACACGGAATGTCATCGATGTAAAGCGACAGCACCTCAAACGCCAGATCGGCATAAGACAGGCCGCGCCATTTCGCGAGCGTGGCACCATCCACCTGCGGATAGCTCTCAGGCAAGTAAAGCCCGCCATCGGGCGCCAGACCCTCGAGCAGGATTTCGCAAAAGCGTTTGCGGCCGGTGGTGTTTGAAGAGGCCGCCCTTGTTGACAGGTAGCGCATCAGGCAAGTTCCTCCTTCCGGATGCGGATGATGGGGGCGAGCACCGTGGCAAGTGCCTGCATCTGCGCGATGGCTTCGTTCATCTTCGCTTCCACGCAGTCATGCGTCAGGATGATCAGGTCGGTCTGCGTGGCGCCCTCGCCGCCTACTTCGTCGGCTTCGCGCTGCAGTACGGCGTCTATGCTGATGTTGGC